>WRKL01000041.1 GCA_009778115.1 Oscillospiraceae bacterium
GAGTGCTGAAAAATATTCATACTACAGTGGAAGCAGGCGGTGTCGGCGGGTTACCCGCGCCCGGTGTGGCTTTCGGTGCTACAATCGGAGCGGACATGATTTGTGATATGGCAACACAATTCGACTTCTACGACGGAGGCGGTTTGGATATTTGTTTTTTGGGCGGTTTGGAAGCAGATATGCACGGCAATGTGAATGCCCATAAATTACCTGGCGGCTATGCCGGAATCGGCGGTTTCGCAAACATTACCTACGCTACCCGGATTATTGTGTTTTGCATGAGTTTTACCACCAAAGGACTTATCGCGGTAAAAGAAAACGGAAAAGTTAACATCCGGCAGGAGGGCTCTGTGCTCAAATTCAAAAAAGAAATTTCCGCCATAAGCTTTTCGGGCAGAAATGCAATTAAACGCGGACAGAAAGTATTATATGTCACCGAACGGTGTGTATTTGAGCTGACCGAAACAGGGCTGGCCCTGAGGGAAGTTTACCCGGGTATTGATGAAAACCGCCAAATCCGGGGAATGTTAGATTTTACGCTGGAAAAATGAATTTTAAAACATAACCGCAAAACGCCGGAATTGACAGTATCGGTGTTATAATGGGTTATGGTTCAAAGGATAAGCCGGAAAAGACCGGCGCGGCAAATATTACAAGATACCCCGGACGAATTACGGCGTTTACTTATATCGACGCAGAAAGGCGGATAACATTTATGATCAGGCTTTCAAACATCAACAAAACCTTTCGTGTTGCCAAACGTAAATCAGGGTTTGGCAATGCCGTCAAAGCTTTATTTTCGCGTGAGTATGAAAAAATCCGGGCATTGCAGGATGTAAGCTTTACAATCAATGACGGCGAAATGGTGGGCTACATAGGACCGAACGGTGCAGGGAAAAGTACTACTATCAAAATCATGTGCGGTATTCTGACGCCGGACAGCGGTGAGTGCGACATTAACGGCAGCAACCCGTGGAAACAAAGACTTAGGCACGTCCGGGATATCGGCGTGGTATTCGGTCAAAGAAGCCAGCTTTGGTGGGATGTGCCGGTTATAGACAGTTTTGATTTGATTCGTGATATTTATAAAATTGATGAGAATTTATATCGCCGCAACCTCGATGAGATGATAGCCTTGCTGGATCTCTCCGAAATCCTGAAAACACCAACGCGCAGCCTTTCCCTCGGTCAGCGGATGAGATGTGAAATTGCCGCATCGCTGCTGCATAGCCCCAAAATATTGTTTTTGGACGAGCCGACAATCGGGCTTGATGCAGTTTCCAAAATCGCAGTGCGCGGGTTTATCAAAAAAATAAACGCAGAACATAAAACCACAGTTATCCTTACCACCCATGATATGCAGGATATCGAGGCACTGACAGAACGGATTTTGTTGATAGGAAAAGGACGGATTTTGCTGGACGGAAGCTTGACGGAACTATTAAAACGTTCATCCGCCAATAAAATTCTTGTTGTTGATTATAACGGCAATGTTCCCTCGCTTAACGAGCATATGTCGCTTGTTGAACAGAAAGACGGGCAGATTTCCGTTACCTTCGATCCTGTGGAATTGTCCGTTTCAAATGCGATAGCACATATATCAGCACAGGTTGAAGTGCTTGATGTATCTGTTTCGGGTATCAGTGCGGAGCAGATGGTCGCGGCACTGTATGAAGAATACCGCATATGAGGAGTTATATGGCTTTGTTCCGCATACGTTTTTCAGCGGGACTGCAATACAGAGCGGCGGCGATAGCGGGAATTTCTACTCAATTTGCGTGGGGTTTTATGGAAATACTGGCTTTTATGGCATTCTACCGATCCAACCCTGCTGCGTTTCCGATGGAGTTTTCGCATCTGGTGTCATACATATGGGTACAACAAGCTTTTTTGGCTCTTATTATGCCGTGGGGTGTAGGCGGAAAAGTCGTTGAAACTATTGTGAACGGGAATATATCTTATGAATTAGCCCGTCCTATGAGTTTATATAACAGATGGTTTTTTGAAACTATTGCAGACAGGGTTTCCAGATTTATACTGCGGTGTGCCCCTATATTGATCGTGGCACTTGTTGTACCCGAACCGTTCAGAATGACACTACCGCCGTCATTACCGCAATTAGGAATGTTCGCAGCGGCAATTCTGCTGACTTTATGCGTTGTGACCGCGTTTTGTATATTGGATTACATTTCGGTATTTTATACCATGTCGAGGTTTAGCGGCACGATATTTGTTATTACGGCAGATTTTTTCGCAGGAGGGTATATTCCGCTGCCGTTTTTCCCTGAGCCGCTCCGAAAAGTGGTGGAATTATCCCCGTTCGGAGCTATGCAGAATTTACCGCTGAGAATTTACAGCGGCGATATAGCCGGAATGCACGCTGTCCGGGGTATCGCCTTGCAAATATTTTGGTTGGCGGTAATGGTGATTATAGGAAAAATGTTGATGAAATACTCGTTAAAGCGTGTTGTAGCACAGGGAGGTTAGGCATGGTGAGGTTGTATTTGAAGTATTTCGCAATTAACATAAAAAGCCAAATGCAGTATAAGACGGCATTTTTCCTGCATTTGTTCGGCAGGATCATGTTGTCTTTTGCAACCGTGGCCGGTGTATGGTTTATGTTCCTGCGTTTTAACCGGGTAGAGGGTTTCACCTTAAATCAGGTTCTGTTGTGTACAGCTGTTACCATGATGTCGTATTCTATTACGGAGGTTTTTGCCCGTGGATTTGATATTTTTCCGAGGTTGCTGGGTAACGGTGAGTTTGACCGCTATCTTGTCAGACCGCGGGGTGTGATTTATCAGGTTATAGCGACCCATATGGAATTTGGCAGGCTTGGTGTGTTTATTCAGGCGGTGATCGTTTTTTGCTATGCCATACCAAACAGCGGCATCGTTTGGTCACCGGATAAAATATTAACCTTGTTTTTGATGATCATCTGCGGTGCGGCAGTGTTTTCCGGTTTGTATATTATTTTTGCATCCTTTTCATTTTTTACGGTGGAGGGGTTGGAATTTATGAATATATTGACCCACGGGGGAAAAGAATTCGGGCGTTACCCCTACGCAATTTATGGTGAGGGGATCTTGAAGTTTCTCACGTTTATCATACCGCTTGCTCTGTTCCAATATTATCCGCTTTTGTACTTAATCGAACGGGAAAGCAGTCCGCTATATATATTGACACCGTTGCTTAGTATGTTTTTTCTTGTTCCATGTTATGTTTTTTGGAAAATCGGACTGCGGCATTATAAATCGACAGGCTCGTAGGGCTCGTAGGGCTCGTAAGGCGCATAAGGTTCATAAAAACAATATACCGGAGTTTTTCCTTGATTTTTGATGTTTTTTAGACTTCCTCGGAAATTAAAATGTGATGTATGAACGCAGATCATACGTCGCGAAGTGGTTTTCGAGGAGGTCTTTTGAACTGAAATTAATATTTAATCTTTTTGGGTCTAATTCCCCGCTCCTTGGGACGTTCGGATAATCGTGACCGCTGAACCGCATACTTCCGCCGCTTTGTTGAGGGAGTATGTCATTATCCCCCAAAGTCGTATGTTATCAATAATTTCAAGAAGAAAAGAAAAAATTAAAAAAATACTTGCGTTATAAAGAAAATTGTGATATAGTACATAGCATGAGTTGTGAAAAACAGCTTATAAAAATACATATTATTAAAATTGAGGAGAAATTCAATGAAAACAAAATCATTAGCAGCACTCACGCTGGCAATCGTTTTAATGATGACGCTGGCACTGGCATCCTGTGGTCCAAATCAGCAAAAAGTAAAGGATGTCCAAACGAAATATGCACAATTAACCAAACTTCTTAATGAAGAAGTGACACCCTTGCTGGGGCAGCTTGAAAGTGTGCTTCCTCCCGACACCATAGCAGCTTACAATTCTGCTATCGATGATCTTGCAAGCTTATCGGATAAGGATGCCAACAAAATGTCGAATCAAGAACTGGATACTTTGATCAGTGAAATTGATGCCGGCATTACGACACTGCAAAACATGAAACCGGCATTAGAAGAATTAGCAGGACAGCTGGAACAGTTCAGCGGAGATGAACTTAATCCGGGTGGTGACGACGGCGGCGATGAATTTGGCGATGATGAATTTGGCGACGATGAATTTGGAGAAGAAAGCTTCGGCGATGACGACGAAGAGTAAATTTTACATATTGTGCGGAATCGTTACAAAATCCAAAATAATATAAGGAGGAAAATGCAATGAAAAGCAAATCGACAGCGCTTATTCTCTCTATTTTACTGGGTTCATTAGGCATCGACCGTTTTTATCTCGGTTACACCGGACTCGGCGTTCTAAAATTGATTACAGTGGGTGGATTCGGCATTTGGTGGCTCGTTGACCTCATAAAAATTGCCACCGGTTCGATGAAAGATGCTCAAGGCAATGCCTTGGAATAAAAACAAATAACACAAAAACCCTTTGCCGTTGGCAGGGGGTTTTTGTTATGTCCGCGCGACGTATGATCTGCGTTCATGCATCACGTTTTAATTCCCGGGGAGGTCTATTATTTATTTTTGTAAAGCAAATATAAACAAAAAAAGAATATTTATGTTATAATATAATTGAAATAAGAGTTTCAGATAAAGTTACTGACCATAATTTTATTCTAATACCAATATTCAATTAAAAAGTTAATAAAAAATCAAGTGAAAGCTTTGATATATGGATTTTACGCCGATTTTTTATAGTTGCTTTTATTAGATATTGGTATAAGGAGGGTTTTACATGAGCACTATACTGGTCGTTGACAAAAACATAAACAATCATAAACAGGAAACGGACGAATGGGGAAAACATGGCATCGGTGTCCGCCGTGTTTACACGATGAGCGAAGCTATCTTATTACTTACGCACAATGATGAATACCTTTTTATCGGAATAAATGAAGATACGCTGCCGGATTTCACATCCCAGCTTCATGTAATGCGTGACGTTACGAACACCCCTATTTTTGTAATAACTTCAAGCTATACGGTAAAAAAAGAAATAAAAGCATTACAGCACGGTGCGGATGTATACAGTCCTTTTGGTGATTCTGCCGAAGAAAACGTCCTTTCCGGTCTGGAGCTGTTAAAAACAAAAAACAAATGGGCGGGACGCCGGCTTGAACCGTGCGCAGTTTTGACCGGCGGCAGTATTATACTGTCATTGCTGCATAGAATAGTTATAGCGGGCGATAAAAAAGTTTCGCTTACAAAGAATGAATGCGGTGTACTGTGTTACCTTATGAAAAACAGCAATCATTTTGTGCCGCACACAAAACTGCTGAAAGAGGTCTGGGGCGAAACATACGGAGAACATGATACCGCGGTTTTATGGCAAACTGTTGATCGTGTCCGGAAAAAGCTTGCAAAAATACCGCCTGCGAATAAGCATATCATTGTTGAACGGGGTGTAGGATATATGTTTTCCTCGCTCTGACGGTATCCGATAATAATTGTTAGAATCGCATTTTTTGGCTCAGGCTGAAAGGTGCGATTTTTTGCATTTTATTCCGATACCGATTCCGGTTGGTATCATTAGACCTTCTCGAAAACCACTTTGCGACATATGAACGGAAGATTTCCCGCCACACGGTGTTAATTTATCCTCAAATATCCATGATGTTCTCGTCAAAATTGCCTTGTTTGACGAAAAATCATCTGTGTTCATACATCACGTTTTAATTCCCGAGGAGGTCTATTTCACTTTTAAAACCGGGCTTCTGCGTAATATAAAGTATATATAAAGCAAACATAAAGTTTTTGGAAATTTGTAATCCGGGTATAAATTTAATAAGAAGTTGATTTGATAATATAACAAATATTAAATTGAAACTCTGCAAGGAAGGTGAAATATATGAAAGAGCAAAAAAAAGACGTTGAAACGCTGTTTGCGGATGATCCGGAATTGCTGGGTATTTTGCAAAAAGAATCCGCTCCGCTTCCCGGCACGGCGAAGAGCCGCTCCCATCTTCCCAGCGAAATTAATTCGAATCTTAAAAAACTAAAAAATCATCAGCAATCGGTGTCACAGAGTAAAATCAAAAAATTTGGCAGGGTCCTGTTCAGCATCGCCTTTTATATATTGATCCTTGTTATTATCGGCGGCGCAGTATTATTCGCCTTTTCAAATAATCCGGAAAAAGCTTATTTCAATCACCGCCTTTATTCGGTGAAAACATCATCAATGTCCCCGAAAAAGGACGGGAGCAGTCCGCCGGGCGGATTTAATTCGGGAGATACCATTTTAATAAAACTATGCAAGCCTGAAACAATACAAGTCGGCGACATCGTCACTTATATACCCGGTGACGACCCGTACACCTATCTGACTCATCGGGTTGTTAAGGTGCTGGATCATTTAAATGAGGATAAGGGGATTTTCTTTGTGACCAAAGGTGATTCTAACGATGCTGAAGACCCTCCCATAAAAGGGGATATGGTAGTTGGGAAGAAAGTCCTTGTTATACCCGGAACCGGAGCTGTTTTACAATTCATCCGCGACAATTTTGTGCTCAGTCTGCTAATAACTGTTTCGGGTATCGGTGCTGTTATCCTCCTGCGTATGTATTTTTTCGATCCTGATAAAAAAATGAAATCCGTGCAATGAATATAATCCGCCTTGCCGGAAAAAGGCGGTTTATATATAAAAAACGGCCGGTTAAACAACCGGTAAAAAAAATAAAAAAGGAGAAATTCCAATGACAAACAAAATCAAGCGAAAACCCCTCATTCTGACCGGTGCCATTGCCCTTACCGTATTGCTGGTTCTTGCAAGCACTTTTGCATGGTTTACCGCAAATGATTCGGTAAAAAACAAACTGGCAACCAAGGAAGGGCTGGCTAAAATCAAAATTCAGGAGGTCTTCGTTGAACCGGACGACTGGAAACCGGGGCAGACCATTACTAAAGAAGTTTCTGTCATCAATCCGGGCTCGGCTCCCGCTCTTATTCGCGTTTCTTTTATGGAACTGTTGAAAGTCAACCTGCCACCGATAGGTGAATCCACAATTTTCGACCAGACAAAAGAGGATTACGGAAGAAGACCTTCGGTAATCGACAACAGCCTTTATTCCGGCGCGGACTGGTTTGAAGTAACCACCACAGCCAATGTTTCAAAAGGCGGAATAAAGCTGGCGAACGATTATTTTCCGGTAAAAGTATTTGCCAAATATTCTGATTCCGGTTCGAACGGTTCCTATTCTTTTGCGGCGTGGGCACCCATCAGCGGGACAAGCTATGACGGTCTGTTGCAGGAAGTCACCTATGACAGAGGGTGGGACAGTGCAGAAAAAATGCTGACGCTTACCAACATAAAATATATAACTTATCAGGGTATTGTTTCAGCCGGGGCGGACTGGTCTGTGGATAAACCGTTGACTGCGGATATAAACAAGTCTGTTGCCGAGACCATCATCAACACATCTTTATTGCCGCAATATGCCGATACGAACGGTAATTATCCCAACTATATTCAGTTGAACTATGATAATCTTACCTCTGTTCCCACAAACGGAAAATGGTTCTATAACGCTGATGACGGTTATTTTTATTATATCGGTTTAGCTGAGTCCGGAACCGTAACACCCAACATACTGGCAAGTCTTCTTTTAAACGGGGAAGCGGACGGCGACTATTATTCCAATCTTGTGTTTGAACTCACGGTAAATCTTAATGCAATTCAAAACACAACGGATGCAGTCGCCAGCTTGTGGACAGGAGCAACCGGCGATTTGAAGACCGCTCTTGACGCACTCTGCGAATCCTAAAAATCAATCTGAACGGAGGGGCGGTTATGAAAAATATCCAAAACTTTATTATATCTGTTTTGTTGATAGCTATCGTGTTTTCCGGCACGGCGGCGGGCGCGGCAACAACGAATCTCCCCTCGGGTCTGTTGATTGGCGATCAGGACGGAATAAGTGTCGGTGAGGATGGTAAATATTTTTTTGATGCCGATTCACTTGAAGCCGGCGATGTTATAACCAAACAGCTTACCATCCTAAACACAGAAACTTATGCCTGGAAGCTGACAATGACTGCCGAACCGTTGAATGAAACCGGTCCGTTGAAATTATTGGATGAAGTCCGCTGCATATTAAAAATGGACGGTAAAATATTGTATGACGGCAGAATCCGGGGAGATGAAGGAATTGATATGATTCTGAATTCCTTAAATCTCGGTGTATTCCACAGCGGCGACCAGCGTATGCTGGAAATCACGCTAAAAGTGAATCCGGATATGAAAAGGTATCACTGGACTGCCAGCAAATCTTTTTTCAAATGGAAATTCTACGCAGTCCGGGCCGCAAGCCCCGAAGACGGACCGAAAACCGGCGAAATCATAAAAATAAGTTTGTGTATTATATTGTCCGGTATACTTTTAGCGGCAGGGATCCTATTTTGGTGCAAACGCAGGCACAGAAGAAAAAACCATACGGAAATGATATGACGGAAAATCGGCCGTCATACTAATCCCACATTAAAATCATCATTTCAAACTTCGTTCGTTATTCGTTTTTCTTAAAAAACTACTCACTCGTTTTCAACGGTTTTTAAAATGGGATTAGTATCATTTGATTGATCGGATCCGGTTCTCGTGCGGTGAGCCGCGGAACGTGCGGGAACCGGCATACCGAAAACCTGCAAACGAATTGTCCTATATCCGCGATTTGTTTACGGGTTTTACAGTTTTTACAGGTAGTACAGGTTTTACAGGTAGTACAGGTAGTATAGGTATACAAGAGCGCGTTTACAGGTAAACATATACGAAATATAAATTATTATGGAGGTTTTGTCCGCATGATCAGGAATAGAAAGACAAATATTTTGCTCCGCTTTCACCGGCAGCGTTTCCTGCTGTTGCTTCTGGCTGTTTCATTGGGCTTTATACTCTTAGCCGGCAGTACATATTCCTGGTTTACGCAGTCGGATGAAGCCGTTAATATTTTAAAAACACAGGATTTACGGTTTTCCTTTGAGACAGCGGAAGAATTTACTCCGCCGCAAACGGTGGAAACGGGACAAAATGTGATGAAAGTGGTCAATGTAAAAAACACAGGGGATATCCCCGGGTTTGTACGGGTGCTTGTGTTTGCCGAAATTATTTCGGACGACGGGACGGTTTTGGAAGCGATACCCGGTGTCACGTTCAAATTCGAAGATTTGAATGTCACTGACTGGACGCTTGGAAGCACGAAAATGTGGGCGGACGGCGGCGACGGGTATTATTATTATCTCAATATACTTGACACTGATAAAACCACCGTCCAATCTTTGTTTAACGGAGTTACACTGATGTTAAATTCAGAACCGGAATATAACGATGCGAGAATGAAAATCGAAATTAAAACCGAGGCTGCGGAAGCCGTATGTGAAAAGTATCGCGGCGGCTGGTGGGATATGCCCGATAATCCGCCGGATGAACCGGATTTGATCCCCATAGATGATATTTTACAAGAGTTAGCGAAATAAGGAGACTGCTTTATGAGAACCTTTATATATAAATTAATTAACCTTCCGCGAAGAATAACGGCGGTGTTATTAGCCGGAGCGATAGCATTAAGCGGATCGGGAATGCTGATAAGTACTATTAAAGAAACGAATGCCGAACCCATATTGGATCCGGCAAAATTTGCACCTTCATACGGACAGGTATCCGCTGTTTACTTTAAAGATGCCGGAATTAATCAGCTGGGCGGGATCGCACTGGACGGATTTGGCAAGGTATGGGCCTGGGGGTGGAACCAACATGGTCAGCTTGGTATAAACAAAGGATATGGTATAAACTCATCCGCCGCAAATCTTCAGGGATATGCGGGCGGTATGGTGCGTATCCCGTATTTTGTCGATAATGATATTACGGTTATTGATGTTTCGGCAGGCTATCATTTCAACCTTGCGCTGGATGATGAGGGGAATGTTTACAGCTGGGGGCACAATAATAACCAGCAAACAGGGTTTACCGTCAACACAACTTTTCCGAGCGGAACAGGCAGAATAGAACACGCCAAAGTCGAAGGTCTTCCTAAAATCATAAAAATTGCGGCGAACAACGGTTATCTGGATGAAAACATCAGTATGGCACTGGATGAAAACAATTCTTTATGGATATGGGGCAGCAATACCTCGGGTGAGCACGGTCAGGGTAATATAACGATTACGCCGTCCTACCGTGCTACACCGCATAAGGTAGTATTTCCGGAAGAGATAACTATTACCGAATTCTGCGCCGGCGGATGGACAACCGGAGCTTCTGTTAATGTGCTGGATTCCGGCGGAAACCGATGGACATGGGGGCAAAACATCAGCCATATGCTGGGTCTCGGCGTAACGACCGCTAACTTTACCACGCCACAAAAAGCAGTTCCGGTTTCGGGCATGGGTAAACTTGTGGATATAAGTTCAAGTTATCAGGCAACCTTAGCACTGGACGATAACGGAAATCTTTGGCAGTGGGGTGTAATATACGGGACAGGAGACACCCCCTTTTCTTCAACCGTTTATCCTGTTCCCGTTCAAGTCCAAACCGATCCGGCGGAAATAACCCGTCTGGGATACACACCTGTTCCGCAGAGTGTAAGCGCAGGCGAAAGCACATATTATTTTATAGATCAATACGGACGTCCGTGGACTTGGGGGAGCGGAAGATATTTCGGCTTCGGGCGCGAGGGCGGATATGAAAACTCAAACAAACAGGTTACGGCGGTTGCGCAGCAGTATCCCCGAGTTATGGGCGACGGCGATACTCAGGTCTTTGATACCGATAAAAAAACTCCCGGCGACGGACGGATCCCGAGCTTTATGGGTAATTACGGGTTCAACGATATGCATCCCACTGTATATGATGTTAAATACCAGGGGAAACCGCCTGAGGATATTTGGAAAAATTTTGCTTTTCAACCAATCCCCAAACTTAACCGAATCTTTGCTTCACGTTCGTCATATATGCTGCTGGATGAAGACGGAAATATTTACCGCTGGGGAAATGACGGGTCCGGAAGTATCGCATGGGGATGGGATTATGAACCGGCGTATGACAATACCGGAAACATATATGACGGACTGTATGATAAGTATTTGTATGAAGTTATTCTCATGCGCGGTATGCCGTATTTAGAACCGGTAACATTCACACTGGGAAGTAAAGCAAATACCAAGATTTACAAAGGAGTTTCTCCTGTTCAAACAGACACGGTTACCGTAGATGTTTTTCTACCCGCTAACTTTCACAGTCCGCAAATGAATATATACTTTAGCAGTACGATACGGGAAATTAAATATGTGATCATATCCGCCGACCCTTTAAATCCGGATTTC
>WRKL01000042.1 GCA_009778115.1 Oscillospiraceae bacterium
CCTTGGTTTTGTCGATACCCCGGAGGATATCATTAATTATATCGCCGGGATCTTCGGTTCGCGGATTGTCCGAAGTTATTATTAAATTATCGGCGTGTTTTGCCGCCGCGGCTCCCATTTGCGGACGTTTGCCTTTGTCGCGATCGCCGCCGCACCCGAACACCGCCACAACGCGGCCGGATGACTGTGATTTAAATGCAGAAAGGACTTTGTCCAAACTGTCCGGAGTGTGGGCATAATCGCAAATAACGGTAAAGTTTTGCTCTGTGGGGACAACCTCACACCTGCCCTTTACCCCCTTGAAATTATTCAGCGAACTTGTGATTTTAGCGAATCCGCCGCCCATTTCGGCACAGACCGCCGCTCCCGCAACCGCATTGCTTACGGAAAATTCTCCCGGCATCGCAAACCTTACCTTGCCGCTGATCTCTCCTGCGACGAGATTGAATTCAGATCCGGTCAGGGTATATTTTATGTTAGATGCATAATAATCCGCGGTGCTGTCTGCAACGGAATAGGTAACAACTTTACAGTCAATTTCGCTGCAAAGACGTCGTCCGTATTCGTCGTCGATATTTATAACCGCAAGATCTGCCTGAGAAAATAGCAGTTTTTTTGCATTGTAATAACTTTCCATATTTTCGTGATAATCCAGATGTTCACGTTTGAGGTTGGTAAATACCGCAATAGAAAAGCGGGTGTTTCCGACCCGGTTCTGGTCAAGTGCGAAAGATGAAACCTCCATTGCGCAGTATTTACAGCCGCTTTCTGCCATATCTGCGAATAGAGATTGCAATTCAAACGCATCCGGAGTAGAATTGTGCGATTCATAAACACGGTCGCAGAATTCGTTTTGGATTGTGCCGATAAGTCCGCATTTATGGTTCATCCCCGTGAGTATGTTTTTTATCAGATATGTGATCGTAGATTTACCCTTGGAACCGGTGACACCGATAATATTCATTTTTTTTGACGGATCCCCGAAAAAATTTTCACATAATTTTGCGTAGGCGGTACGGGTGTTCGGCACAATAATTTGATTTCTGATTCCCAAATCGCGATCACACACAACCGCTACTACACCCTTGCCGACAGCATCCATTGCCGCATCATGACCATCAAAATTTCTGCCTTTGATACAAACAAAAAGTGAATCACCGGGTATCTTCCGGCTATTGTGACTTATACTTTTTACCTCTTGGTTAAAGATGTTTCCTTTATATTCAATTCCTTCCAGCAATTCGTATAATGTCAATACCATTTCCTCCTAAAAATAATTCAATTTCCGTCTATCTCTGATTTATCAACGCAGCGCACGGTTATAATTGAGCCTCTGGGCAGTGTCGTCCCCGGATTTACTTCCTGTGATATGACCACGACATTGGTGCCGCCGGATGCCGCTCCTGTTGTACTTAGATTAAACCCGGCGTTGACGATTCGCTGATTGGCGGCCGCAAGACTTAACCCGACCACATCCGGAACTTCAGCTGTTTCGTCCCTGCCTGCGTTTTCGCTGGTATACAATATAACGGTTGAACCCACAGCGACAGCCGTGCCGCTTGACGGCATTTGTCTTACAACGTGCGCGCCGTCCCCAACCAGACTTGATTTTAACCCCAATGCTGAAAGTTTGTTCCTGGATTCGATGGGATCTCCGCCTTTAAGGTTCGGGACCGCAACTTCGTTCTTCGCGCCTGAACCCTGTCCGTATTGCTTGGTTATGCCTAAATACGGCAAAACATCAGACATTACAGCCGCTACCGAAGGAGCGGAAACTACCGAGCCGAAAACAACATCGCTTGACGGCTCGTCAACCATAATAAAAACTGCAATCTGAGGATCGTCCACAGGCGCGAATCCGCAATAAGAAGAAACCCTCGCGTTTTTGTCTTCGCTGTCAAGTTTTTGGGAGGTTCCGGATTTGCCGCCGATTCTGTAGCCTTTGATAAACGCGTTTGTACCGCCGTTGTTATCTACCACACGTTCGAGTACGGTGCGCATCTTTTCGGATGTTTCTTTGGAGATAACCTGACGTTTTGCATCCGGTGTTAAATTTTCGATAACGTTGCCGTCGTTGTCTATGATTTTAGAAACCACATGAGGGGTAACGAGATAACCGCCGTTCACGGTTGCGGCAAAAGCCGTTACCATTTGTATCGGAGTAATTTTGTTGGACTGCCCGAAAGAGCAGGATGCAAGCTCAACTATTCCCATAGTTTTTTCGTTCACATAAAGACTGGATGCCTCGCCGGGTAAATCTATTCCGGTTTTACCGGTAAATCCGAATTGCTTAAAATATTGGAAAAACCGGCTTACCCCTAAGTTTTGCCCGATCGAGATAAACGCCGGGTTGCACGAGTGTACCATTGCGCCGGTAAAATTGTTCGTACCGTGACCCGCGGCCCTCCAGCATCTCATTCTTTCGCCGCCGACTTCGGTTGAGCCGCCGCAGCTAAAGGAAGAATCCAAACCCGAAGTGCCTTCCTCGAGAGCGGCGGAACCGGTGATTGTTTTAAAAACCGATCCCGGTTCGTATAGTTCGGTTATGACTTTATTTTTCCATTGAAGATCTTGTGCTGTTCGGAGAGCCTGCTGTCTTTCGCTCGGTTTATCCTCTCCGTCAGGGCTATCCGGCTTAACGGGTTTATCCGATAAGGTATCCAACCAGTCCCGGGTCGCTTGATCCGATATTTCCCGTGGGTTGTTCAGGTCAAAATCAGGCTTGCTCGTCATCGCCAGAACAGCTCCGGTATTAACATCCATTACCAACCCGCAGGCACGGTTTTTCGCTTTGTGTGTTCTTTCCACATCCGCAACAGCTTCTTCCAGAAAATGCTGGATCGTATAGTCCAGAGTAAGTATCAGTCCGTTACCGTTCTGTGCATCAAAGTATTTTTCATATTTTGTGTTCATATCGGTTCCCCGTGCATTTTTTGCCGCTACCAGTTTGCCCGGGACACCTCGTAGCTGTTTATCGTACCGTGCTTCGATACCATACACACCTTTTCCGTCAATATCGGTAAAACCGATTACCGCCGCTGCAAGAGATTCGGGGTAATAACGCTTGGAATCTTCTACCAGGTGAACGGCGTTTATTTCGTTTTCAAGTATAAAGTTTACGACTTGATCCGCTTTGTCTGCTTCTACTTTACGCGCGACGATCTCGAAGTAGCTGTTTCTTTTGCTTCGGTCCAGTATGTATTGCTCGTCCAAATTTAATATTTCCGAAAGGTTTTTGGCGATCAGCGTTCTGGTTTCTTCGTTTTTAATTTCATTCGGAGAAATGAATATCGTCTGTGCCGACGCACTCTGCGCCAGGATTTTCATATTTCTGTCGTAAATAGTGCCCCTGCCCGCATTTAATGTGACCTCACGCAGCTGCTGGCTTTCCGCCAGAAGTTTGTATTTATTTCCTTTTGGATCCTTTGCTATAACTGATATGTAGAAAACACGCCCCGCTAAAATTAAAAAGCTAAGCGTAAACAATAAAGCCGCTATTAAGTTCAACCGAGCTCTCATTTTTTTGGACGGTGCGATGTTAATCAAAACTTTATCCTTTCATAATTCAGGAAACCCTTAAAAAATCATATGCGTACACGCAAGATATTACGAAATCCCGATGCCTTGCGCTTTTGGGGGATTTACTTGAGAAACCACCGCAAAACGAGTTATTAGGAGGCTGCCTTTATTTTTAATATTCAATAATTAGTATTTTTTATCCTTGCATTATATTCTTAGTAATTGACAATTAAACAAAATCTGCCTGAAAAACTGTTTGGTCAGGTCTGAAACGGGGAAAGCTGAATGTTTAATGTTTGCGACAGTCCGAATAATTTGCGGTTCACCTAAAACCAGCGAAAAAAGTCGTTTATCATACCTTGCAATTTTTGCCAAAACGACCGGGGTTGCCTTTCGACTATTTCAAAATTGTCCTCTTTCGGACCGTAAAAACTTTCAATGCGGCTTCGATCCTGTTTTATCATACCAAGCTCGTTCTTTGCGTACTCTTCGATTTCGCTTATGGATTTTGCACTTTCCAGTTCCATGCGAAGGAGTTTATGTTCGTTTTCCACCTTTGCAAGTTCTGTGTTTGCTCTGACGATATCGCCGCCGACTTCGGATAATCTTACATGTGTATAAATCATCGCGAACGTGAGCGCGAGAATCGCCGCCATCACGGTAACTGCCGCAAAAAGATTGACGGATTTTTTGCGGACGGGATCTTTTTTTATATCCCTTATCAATTCCGGCTCGTGCGCCTTACCGGCAGTGCTGTAACGATTCAAATCGTATGCCAAATTATTTCTTGCCATTTTACCTACCTGCGCCTTTCTGTTCCTGCAGCTTTTCTATGATACGAAGTTTAGCGCTCTTACTGCGCCGATTTTGTGAAATTTCCTGTTCGGTGGGTGTTTGGATTCTGGATATATATCTTGCGGCAGGAGTCTTACCGCATATACAAATCGGAAAATCCCCCGGACAAGTGCAACCTTTTACCCAACGCTTAAAATGGGTTTGAACCAGTTTATCCTCCAGTGAATGAAATGTTATAACCGCCAGCCTTCCCGATATATTCAACAATTCGAACGACTGCTTCAATGTGTCATCAAGCATTTTCAATTCATCGTTTACGGCTATGCGAATCGCTTGAAACGTCCGTTTGCACGGGTTTTTTTCCCGTCTGAACCTGGCAGGGATGCTCATTGCGACAATTTTCGCCAATCTTCCGGTCGTCAGAATTGGGTTTTGGCGGTTTTGTTCGATAATACCGCGTGCTATCCGGGCGGCGAAACGTTCTTCGCTGTAATCTCTCAATATGCGAATCAATTCCTGTTCGCTGACGGATGAGATAAACTCCGCCGCTGTCGGCCCGCTTTTGCTCATTCTCATGTCCAGAGGGCCGCTGTTAAGGTAGGAGAAACCGCGTTCGGGGCGGTCAAGCTGAAACGATGAAACTCCAAGGTCCATCAATATGCCGTCGGCTTTTTGAATATTGTGTTCTTTTGCTATATTTTTAAGGTTATTGTATGTCGAAAGTATCAGCTTAACATTAGGGTATGCCGTAAGTTTTAAGCTTGCGGACTGGATGGCATCCGGGTCACGGTCGATCGAAAACAATTTTCCGTTTTGAATTTGCTTTGCGATAAGTTCGCTATGTCCCGAACCGCCAACGGTGAGGTCAAAATATATACCGTCCGGCTTGATGCGCAAACCGTTAATGGTTTCCCTGGGCATAACGGGAATATGAAAAAAATTTATCATAATTCAGTACCTCTGTTTATTGACTTTTTCTCCGCTGACGGCAGGAAAAAGCCGAAAACCGTTATAAAAAATCGAAAACGATAAATGTTTAGAGGGACTCAATTATCTCTTTCAGCATCCAGAGCATCTATGAAACTTGCCATATCAAATTGCTGTGAAGATCTTTCGCGTGCGGCAGAATCCCAAATCTCCGCGTGATTGGACACCCCTATTATTCTTATATCTTTGCTTAACTCTGCATATTTGCGGAGTTTTTCCGATATTACTATGCGCCCCTGGGCATCCGGCTGTGCTATCATTGCCGACGCATAAATCTCGCGCTGTGCCGCGGCTTTAGAAAAAGGCAGCCGTTGAATTTTTTGCTTCAGTACATCCCATTCTTCGAGCGAATATGCGAACAGACATTTATTATACTTGTCAAGTCCCATGCATACGATGAACTGCGCCCCCAATTCTCCGCGCAATTTGGAAGGGAAATTAAGGCGTCCTTTTTCATCTATATTACGATCAAATTCGTGGATCAGCACTTCTTTCGCCGCCTTTTTGAGAGTTTAGGGAGCGGATAGGGTTTAATAACCCACCCGTACCCATAAATAACCTTCAACCAACCACTACAAACATATTATAACACGAGCTTTTAAATTTGCAAGCTTTTTTCAAAAAAAATTATTATTTATTTTGTTGTGCAATTGTGACATTATTTTCCGTCGGACAAGCTTTATAATCTAAAAAATAAATAATTAAGGGTGGTCATTTATGGGAAGGCAGATATTCGATACGACACAAACATCAATGAATGGGGCAAGAAATATTTTAAGGAGTGCCGCGGGCAGGCAAATCATAGTATTTGTTTTAGCGTTGATTTTTTCCGGAACAAAAATAATGACATCATTTTCCCCTTTCGGGGCGGCATTGATAGCCGCTATGCCTTGGGAGTATAGCTATATAGCGTTTTCCGGAGCTGCGATAGGTTATATACTTTTCGGTTCCCTTACGGGTAACATTTATTATATTTTTACGTTATGCGCCCTTATCCTGTTAAAGCTGGTCTTACGCAAGAATACAAAGCTGGCTGAAAATCCTATTTTTAACTCGCTTGCGGCGGCAGTTATATCTTTGGGGGCAGCGGCAGGACTTGCGATTGCCGGCGGCGGGGATTTCGGTTATTTTTTTGCGCGCCGGGTGCTGGAGAGCGTTCTTTGCGCATCCTCGTCGTTTTTTTTCTGCACGGCATACAATACCCTTTACCCGAGCAACACTTCGAAACAATATGAACCCAATATATTACAAAGCTCATCCATCGTTGTAGCGTGCTGTGTTCTGCTGACTTCGTTATGTTCGATCGGAGTGTTTTCCATGAATGCGGGCAGAAGCCTGGCCGCTTTGGCCGTGCTTGTTTTTGCACGGAGAAAAGGCGCATCCGGAGCGGCGGTATGTTCGATTGCGGCAGGTATATCTCTGGTGTTGCATGATCCTGAATTTACGGTAAATGCGGGACTGCTCATTACGGCAGGATTTTTGGCGGGTGTGTTCCGGCCGCTGGGAAAACCGGGACAAATAGCGATATTTGTTTTTGTCAATATTTTCGGCGCACTGATAATCGGAAAGGATCCTCTGCTCGGCGGCGGTATTTTCGATGTATTTGCGGCGACCGTAATTTTCATGTTCCTGCCCGAACGTATTTATAGCTTTATAGGAGCCGCGCAAACCGCCGGTGTAAGAGCAAGCGCACAGCCGCAAAATTCGCTGTCTTCAAAATTGGATTTTTCATCCCGAACACTGGCTGACATACAGGATTCGGTGCAAAAAGTTTCGGCGAAACTGAAAGGGCTTTCGGCTAACGATATTTTTACAGTTTATACCAAAACCGCCGATACCGTTTGCAAACGCTGCGGGCTTAACACGTTCTGCTGGGTAACGGCATACAACGATACTATGCGGGCGATGAACGCGATGACGGAAACATTGCGCAAAGAGGGAGGGATCGCGGTTGAAAACGCACCTGCTTCTATAAAACAAAAATGCTGTCGTTTAGACAGTTTTATCGAAGACATTAATTACAATTATCGTGATTTTTTATCCTGTGAAACCGCGGCAAGGAGGGTGGACGAAGCACGGGAAGTTGCGCTTGAGCAATTCGATGCAGTGGTTAATATGCTGACCGAAATGAGCCGGGAATTGAGTGAAGTAGCATCTTTTGATGATACGGCGGCGAAAAAGACCCGGGATATTTTGAATACTTTTGGGGTTCTAAGCGGCGAGATTTGCTGCCTTATCGGAAAGTACGGCCGTATGATTATCGAAATTTACACAGACGACATAAGCGAAACCGATTTGAAAATTTTAACCTCAGAATTATCAGGGTGTCTGGAACGGCAGTTTGATATCCCCAGTATTATGACGGCAAAGGAAAAAACCAAACTTTCATTTTTTGAACAGGCGATGTATACCATGGAATTTTCGTCACATCAAATATCCGAAAAAGAAAATGAGGTTTGCGGAGATACCTGCGAATATTTTGTGGACGGAAAAGGGTTTGCCCATATGATCGTTAGCGACGGCATGGGTGCCGGAAAACGTGCCGCTATTGACAGCGTTATGGTTTGTGCGTTGATATTGAAGTTGATCAAGGCAGGGTTTGGGTTTGATTCCGCGATAAGGTTCATTAATTCTTCTTTCCTTATAAAATCACAGGACGAATCCTTGGCTACCATTGATGTTGGCTGTATTGATTTATATACCGGGACGCTGGAACTTCTTAAAGCAGGCGCAGCCACATCTTTTGTTTTAAAGGGTAAATCCGTGATAGAAATTAAGAATGGTTCTTTTCCGGTGGGAATTATACAGGGGGCGACTTTTGGGAAAAACAAGCTGAAGCTTACCGGCGGCGATCTGGTGGTTATGGTGTCGGACGGTGTTACGGCATCCGGCGAAGACTGGATAGCGGCGGAAATAGAACAATATCGTCAGGAACCGGCGAAAGAAATAGCACGGCGGATTTGCGGTGAGGCAAAACGGCGAAGACTGGACGGTCACAGCGACGATATAACCGTGATTGCGGCAAGGCTGGTAAAAGTTTAATTACTCAAATGGAACTTCGCACCTCCTGAATACCCGTAAACGGGAACAGAAATTTAGCGGGAATTAATCATACAAACGCTTGACTGAATCTGTGACGTATGTTAAGCTAATGAAGGGAGAGTTGGAAAATAAGGGTTGACAAAATCCCCGTGAAACAATTTCTATCAGCCTAACCGGTTTAACCGGCCTAATTGAAAGGAATGGTCTTTTTTATGCCTATAAAAATTCCGGACAAACTGCCGGCACACAAGACATTGGAAAACGAAAATGTTTTTGTTATCAACGAACAAAGGGCGTTGTGTCAGGACATAAGACCATTGAAGATTTTACTTTTGAATCTCATGCCCAAAAAAATCGAAACCGAAACCCAAATACTTCGGATGCTGTCCAACACACCGTTACAGGTGGAAGTCGAATTGCTTAAAACTTCCAGCCACCAATCCAAAACCACCGCAAAAGAACACCTGATACAATTTTATAAAACTTTTGATGAAATAAAAAACCAAAAATTTGACGGAATGATCATAACCGGCGCACCCATCGAGCATTTGGAATTTAACGAAGTGAATTATTGGGACGAGCTTTGCGATATAATGAAGTGGGGTAAAAACAACGTATATTCAACGTTTTATATATGCTGGGGAGCGCAGGCGGGACTTTATTATCATTACGGTATAAACCGAAAACTTTTGGACGGGAAAATATCCGGGATATTTGAGCATACCGTCACGGATTCTCATCATCCCATTGTGCGCGGATTCGATGAAGTTTTTTATGCGCCCCATTCAAGTCATGCTTCGGTGAATAAAGAGCAAATCGTCCGTTCCGGATCCTTAAAAATTCTTGCAGAATCCAATATTGCCGGCGTATACATAATTGCAGATAACGCCGGACGGAATTTTTTTGTAACCGGACATTCGGAATACGACCTTTACACCCTGAAGGAAGAATACTTAAGGGACATTCAAACCGGCGGTGCGAATATTCCGTGCAACTATTTCCCCAATGACGATACGAACCTGTCCCCTGTTTTCAACTGGAGAAGTCACGGGTATTTGCTTTATTCAAATTGGATAAATTATTTTGTGTACCAAAACACACCTTATGATCTTGACAAAATCGGAATCAGCTGAAAATTTTGGTTGCAATTTTTATCAGAAAATGATATTATCAGACAGGTGCAAAAATCATTCTGCATCACACTAAGGCAACCTTTGCAAAAACTTTATTCCAAAGCAGATTTTTGAAAAACAGTCTAAAATTACAGGAGGTATTTTAATGGAAACAAAAAAAGTGGCTATCGCTATGGGTTCAGACAGTGACTTTAATGGGGTAAAACCTGCTCTTGAAATCTTGAAAAAGTTTAATGTTGGTTTTGAAATTCACGTTTACAGCGCACACCGCACGCCGGAACAGGCCGTAGATTTTTCAACAAAAGCACGGGAAAACGGTTTCGGCGTGATTATAGCGGCGGCAGGTAAAGCGGCTCATCTGGCAGGAGTATTAGCTGCGCACACAACCCTCCCTGTTATAGGGATTCCTATGAAATCCTCAACATTAGACGGACTGGATGCACTGCTCTCCACCGTACAAATGCCCAAGGGCGTGCCCGTTGCGACGGTTGCGATAGACGGGGCGGAGAATGCCGCTATTTTAGCCGTTCAAATTATAGGGGTTTCGGACAAGGCTATAGCGGACAAGCTGACGCAGTTTAAAAAAGATATGACGGCGGCATCGTTAGCCGCGGATGCGAAAATTCAAGAACTGATTTAAAACAAAGCTTGTGGAAATAGGTTATTAAATTAAAATTCATTAACATAAAGGGGTGCTCTTTGTTATGTCTGAAGAAAGACTCAGCGGAAACAATAACGACAAACCCCGGGAAGAGTGCGGCGTCTTCGGTATATTTAGCAATGAAGTTACGGACGTCGTAAAGAAGACATATTATGCGTTGTACGCTTTGCAGCACCGGGGACAGGAAAGCTGCGGAATAGCGGTAAGTGATGAAGGCGTGGTCGATTACTACCGTGATGTCGGTCTTGTACCTGACGTATTTACCCGTGAAAGACTGGATAAGCTTGGTAACGGCAACATAGCTGTAGGTCATGTTCGTTATTCAAAGTTCGGCAATGTGACTCGTATTAATGCGGAACCCATTGTTATCCGTCATATAAAAGGCTCCATGGCGATCTCTCATAACGGATGCCTTACCAACGGCCATAAGTTACGGGAAAAATTTGAATTAGAGGGCGGAATATTTCACGGCAACAACGATGCGGAAGTAATAGCGTATACTATAACGGCACAAAGATTGAAATCCGATTCGATCGAAAATGCAGTGGAACGGGCTGTGTATCATATGCAAGGCGCGTACTCGCTGCTGGTTATGTCGCCGTCCAAGCTCATAGCCGCTCGAGATCCGTTGGGGTTCCGTCCTTTGTGCATGGGGAAAACTGAAGACGGCTGTATAATATTCGCCTCGGAAAGCTGCGCTCTGGATAGTCTGGGGGCGGCTTTTATACGCGACCTTGAACCGGGTGAAATCGTTATCGTAGGTAAAAACGGTATCAAAAGCATAAAAACCCATTGCGGTAACAAAGGCAAGTTATGCGTATTCGAAATTATATATTTTGCCCGTCCGGACAGCGTAATCCAAGGTGCTTCGGTACACAAGGCCAGAGTTCAAGCGGGCCGTCTGCTTGCGCGGGAGAGCAGAGCGGATGCCGATGTTGTTATCGGCGTGCCGGGTTCCCGGGGGGGTGCGGCGGTAGGGTACGGCCGGGAAACCTGGGTGGGTTTTTATATAAGTTTTTTTTTAAAAACCTATTGTACTCCTTATTTTTTTTTACCCCCCCCAACTTAATC
>WRKL01000043.1 GCA_009778115.1 Oscillospiraceae bacterium
AATATCCTGGATATTTGAGGATAAATTAACACCGTGTGACGGGAAATCTTCCGTTCATACGTCGCGAAGTGGTTTTCGGGGAGGTCTAATAAATACAGGGGATTCAATCCCTTGAATTTAAAGGTTAATAACTTGAAATACTCAAGAAAGGAACCGGATTAGCGCATACTCTCAAAATAATTTTTGCGCGACTTTGGTACACGGCATGAACGGCATGAACAGCATGAACGGCATGAGCGGTATAAACGGTATGATGGGAATAAAAGAAAAGTTAACGGTAGAATTTGCCGGCAGGACAGGATATTCGTTCCGGGACAAAGAACTGCTTTTCGAAGCGTTGTGTCATTCCTCCTACTCGAACGAATACAATATGAAAAAGAACAACGAACGGTTGGAATTTCTGGGCGACAGTGTTTTATCGCTGATTGTGGCAGCGCACCTGTTCAAAAAATTCCCGGGCATTGTGGAGGGCGATCTTTCCAAGATACGGGCTTCTTTAGTGCGCGACAAATCCCTCGCTAAAAACGCGAAAGATATTGGGCTCGGGGAGATGCTGTTGTTGGGTAAGGGCGAGGACAACACCGGCGGAAGAAAAAGAGTCAGCATTCTCGAAGATGCTTTTGAAGCGGTGATCGGCGCAATATTTCTTGACGGCGGGATCGAGCCTGCCCGTGAATTTGTATTGCGTTTTGTACCTGAAAACATTTCAAAAAAGCCTGATATGGGGTTTGATTACAAAACAGAGTTACAAGAAATAATACAAAGAAACCCCGACGACAAGGTGTCATACACCCCGGTCGAGGAAAGCGGGCCTGCTCACGATAAAGTTTTTAAAATGCAGGTTACATTAAACAACAAAGCTATAGGTGAGGGCGAAGGAAAAAGCAAAAAACTGGCGGAACAAATGGCGGCTAAAAACGCACTCGCAACGATCAAAAACCCGTGATTTTTTCTATATCATGCTGTATCTGCCGTTGAAGCTCCGCATGGCTGCTGAAAGTTTTTTCTTCTCTGATATATTCCGTAAGGCTGATACGGGCAATTTTTCCGTATATATCGCCGGAATAATTAATAATATGGGTTTCGCACAAAGGGGCATTGTCTGTGCGGGGATTTTCCACCGACGGTTTTATCCCGATATTGGTAGCCCCCGTATATTCCTGCGAATATCCGTGTTCTTTGGTTCCGATCAAAATTTTAGAAGCATAAACACCGTATTTCGGGACAAGCTGGTATGGCTTGAATTGCTGATTGATGGTGGGGATCCCTATCTTATTCCCGAACCTGTTACCCCTGATAATTTCACCCTGAATAAAATAGTTGAAACCCAGCAGCCGGTTGGCTGTTTTTATATCGCCGTCGGAGAGGTGTTTGCGGATAAGCGTGGAACTTATGATTTTTCCGTCAAGCTTGACTGTCGGTATAACATTGACTTCGATTCCCTCATCTTTACACAATCGTTCCAAATCTGCGACATCTCCGGCTGCCTTGTTGCCAAAACGGAAAGATGTTCCGCAAAACACGGCGCCGGCGTTCAATTTTGACACCAATATTTTACCCACAAACTCTTCAGGGCTCAGCATGAACAGCTCGGAAAAAGGGAAAGCGGCAACCCTTGCGCCGGAAACATCTCTGAGCAAACTTATTCTTGTATCGTCGTCGAATATTTGTTTTGTGTCTTTGATAACCCGGGTATCTTTATCTAGGGTAAAAGTCAATGTAAGCGGAAAACCGCCGTGCCGCCCGGCATGACAAACGGCATTTTGTATAACAGCGCGGTGTCCCGGGTGAATTCCGTCGAAAAAACCCAGTGCTATCGAAGTTTTATTTTTTTTATTCATCATGGTCTGAATACTTTCACTATAACTATAGTTTCGTTTTCCAGTCTGGCTAAACCTGAAAATTTCCCGTCACAAGAATATATCCGGATTGGGTCATTGAATTCACGCGCATTAACGGAATCAACGCCGGCGATGCGATTTACATCGAGCTGCACTCCGTTTAGGAACATCCGTGTTTGAATTTCGTTCAGTTTAATTTTAGCGTAACCGGAAAAAGGGGAATCAACGGGGATGAAAGGAACGGTTTCCTGCTGTTTCGTCAGATTTTCCAGCTTTGATAATGTTATGCTTTCATTCAAGGTAAAGCAGCCCGATTTTGTGCGCCTTAAAGATGTTAGAACCGCACCGGGACCCAGTGCAGTTCCGATGTCGTGAACCAATGTGCGCACATAACACCCTTTGGAACAATCAACTTCTATAATTCCGCAGCATCCGTCAAACTCTGTTATTTCCAGCTTCGCAATGTGTGCTTCGCGCGGCTTGCGTTCTATTTCTATCCCCTTGCGCGCCAAGTCGTACAGCTTTCTCCCGCCTGATTTTACCGCAGAGTACATGGGCGGAATTTGTTTTATATCTCCCGTAAATTTTTCAGAAACAGCTTTCAGCTCAGAATAAGAGACTTTTGCACCGTTTTCAAAAGCTTCGGATTTTTGGATTACCGTTCCGGTTATATCCTGCGTATCCGTGACTATCCCCAACCGAAAGGAAGCCTTATACTTTTTATCCGTGCAGGGTAAAAGGTCGATAAACTTTGTCGCCGCTCCCGTAAAAATCGGCAAAACTCCGGTCGCCATCGGATCCAAAGTGCCTGCGTGACCGATCCGTCGTTCTTTCAATATACCGCGCAGTTTTGCAACGACATCAAAAGAGGTAAAATCAGGGGGCTTGTCTATTACTAATATTTTATTCAAAACCAAATTAACCGCCGTTATTCATTTTAGCAACCGCCAGAATTTTTATCTCAAAGAAAATATACGGTATTTTTTATTTTAAATACGGTTTCAATTTTTCGCCTGTTTTTTCTAGAAGTTTTTCCTTAACTTCAAGAATTTCGCCGTTAATAATACAGCCTGCGGCACGGACATGACCGCCGCCGTCAAAAGCCGCCGCTAACTCAAATGCGCTGACACGTTCGGAAGTACGGAAAGAAACCCGGTATTCGCTGCCTTGTACCTGCCGTATGGTAATTCCGACATCCACGCCCTCGATTTGTTTTGTAACGCCGGATATGCCGTCAAAAACCGTTTGATCCGCACCGGTTTTATCTACCATTTCCTTGGTTATGACGATCAGGGCACATCTGTCTCCAAAATAAAATTCGATGGCTTTTAATACCATGCTTTCGAGCAGGAGTCTTGATTTTGATTTGTTATCGAACATTTCACGGTTTATCATATCATAGTTCGCGCCGCATTCAAAAAGCCTTGCCGCTACTATGTGCGTATTTGCCGTGGTAGAGGTGAATTTGAAACAACCCGTATCGGTGACAATGCCGGTATAAAGGCAATCCGCAATTTTTTTGTCTATTTTTACGTTCATACGGATCAATAGCTCATATAATGCTTCGCAGGTTGCCGCTGCTGAAGTCGATAAGTACGTTTGAGATGCGTATAATTTGTTGGAAACATGATGGTCTATGCACAAATCGACTTTGTCTTCATATTGTTTCAAACTTTCCCCAAAAAGCTGGATGTCGGCGACATCCACCGCTATAACAAACTCGGGGGTAAAGTCCTCTTTAGTATAACCACTTGTTATAGCATCGTATTTTTCAGGGATCGGGTCGTGACACGCGATTCGGACATGCTTGTCCAAACTTCTCAGCGCGTAGTACAGTGCGAAAGCGGCACCAACTGTATCTCCGTCAGGGTCTTTGTGCGCAATTATCAATATATTCTGCGCCCCGGTCAATGATTCGACCGTTTGATTTAGCGATACTTTCATTTGCAATAAACATTATGCGCCGGATTATACTGATTTCAATTAGAAATGCACATAACGTATACACCGGCTCGGTTCCTTTCTTGAGTATTTTTCGTAGCGCCTCCCGTCAAGATGTCTTTTAAGCATATGAGTATAAATTCCGGGCAGTGCCGAATGGGTTCAGACACAAAAGTTTGGGGTTTAGGGTTTGCGTGCGCACACTGTCTAAATTTCTTTTTTTAACAGCTCGTTGATATGGGCGCTGTACTCCACGGAATCATCGGGTATAAATTTTAACTCGGGTGCCCGGCGTAAACTCAGCCGGGTGAAGATCTCTTTTCGGATTAGTCCGCTTGCTTTGGTAAGCACCTCGGCTGCTTGCTTAGTTTTTTCCATTCCGTCGATGGTGCTGATATATACTTTACAGTACGAAAGATCGCCGGATAAATCAATATGCACTATACTCAGTACGGAATCATGCAGACCGGGGTCTTTTAGTTCACGCATAACAGCGGCTAATTCCCGTTTAATGTCGGTTTCCAAATGTTCATGTTTACGAGGCATATAAAATTCCCTCCAATTAAAAATATTTTAATCCCGATATTCTTCTATAATAAAGGATTCCAATATATCCCCTTCTTTGATATCGTTGAATTTTTGCAATCCGATACCGCACTCATAACCGTGCATAACTTCTCTTACATCGTCTTTGAAACGTTTGAGAGAGTCTATCTGGTCTTCGGTTATTACTATTCCGTCACGAACCAGACGGATGAGTGCGTTGCGGGAAACCTTGCCGTCGAGGACATAGGAACCTGCGATCGTACCGACATTAGATATTTTGAAAATATCCCGAACCTCCGCACGTCCCAGCTGCACCTCGCGGGTTTTGGGTTCCAGCATACCCTTCATAGCTTCTTGAATATCGCCGATAGCATCATAAATAACACGGTAAAGGCGTATTTCCACATCGTTTTCTTTGGCGTTTTCAGCTGCCGCCGGATCCGGACGCACATTAAAACCAATCACGATGGCGTTAGAAACATCAGCAAGAGCTATGTCGGACGGGGAAATAGCACCTGCGCCGCCGTGGATTACTTTAATCCGGACTTCTTCATTCGACAATTTTTCCAAGGATTGCCGGATAGCTTCTACCGAACCCTGAACGTCGGCTTTAATGATGACCGAAAGTTCTTTTATGTCCCCCATGGATATTTTGTTGAAAAGATTATCCAGCGTCACCTTGGTAAAGGAATTGAAATGCGCTTCCTTTTCGGTGTGGCGGCGTTGCTCGACCAGCTCTTTCGCCAGCCGTTCGTTTTCCACAACATCAAATCTGTCGCCCGCTGCCGGCGCTTCGGCAAGTCCGGTTATTTCAACCGGAGTAGACGGACCGGCTTGCTTAACGTTTTCGCCGCGGTCGTTTTGCATCGTGCGTACCCTGCCTACCGATGTGCCCGCTATTATTATGTCCCCGATTTTCAAAGTTCCGTTCTGGACAAGCATCGTTGCAATAGATCCCCGGCCTTTATCCAGACGCGCCTCAACCACCGTACCCCTTGCCAGACGATCCGGGTTCGCTTTCAATTCGGCAACTTCGGCGGTTAGTGCAACCATTTCCAAAAGATGGCCGATACCCTCTCCGGTATGAGCCGAAACCGGTACACACATTGTACTGCCGCCCCATTCTTCGGGGATAAGCTCATATTCCGTCAGGGTTTGTTTCACTTTATCAGGGTTCGCTTCATTCTTGTCTATTTTATTTATAGCAACGATTATGGTTACGCCGGCAGCCTTTGCGTGATTGATAGCTTCGACGGTTTGCGGCATGATGCCATCGTCCGCCGCAACTACTATGATAACAATATCGGTCACGGATGCACCGCGCGCACGCATGGAAGTAAAAGCTTCATGTCCCGGCGTATCCAGAAAGGTGATTTCCTTTCCGCCGGTTTTCAATTTATACGCACCGATATGCTGGGTGATTCCGCCCGCTTCGGTGGAAGTTACATCCGCATCGCGAATTTTGTCGAGCAGCGAAGTTTTGCCGTGGTCAACGTGACCCATAACAGCGACGATCGGGCTCCTGGGCTGTAGATTTTCGTCTTCGTCGTTTTCTTCGGTAAAAAGCCGTTCTTCTAAAGTTACTATTACTTCTTTTTCGACCTTTGCGCCCAGCTCCTGAGCTACCAGACTGGCGGTATCAAAATCGACAGTTTCGTTTATCCCGGACATCACCCCAAGATTCATAAGGTGTTTTATTACAATACCGGCCGATGCTTTCAGCCGTGTTGCAAGTTCGCTTACCACAATTTCATCGGGGATCAAAACCCGGAGCTGTTGTTTGCGCGCTCTTTCCAGCGCAAGTCTTTGAAGTTTTTGCGATTCGGTTTCTCTTTTAGCCGAAACCGGCTTACCTCTTGACTGTGATTTTTGGGTTATCTTTTGCTTTTTGCTGTAGCCTTCCTTGAATTTATTCTGACGCGCTATTTCTTCGTAACGCTCATTATATTTATCCAGATTCACCGCTACCGTGTGGGTATCGACGGTACGAACGGTGCGCTCTTTTTTAGGCGGCGCAGACCCGGCTTTGGGTTCTGATTCCGCTTTTGGTTTATGTTTGCTTTCCGATTTTTCTTTGTCTGATTTTGGCATGGTATCCAGAGGTTTTTTATCATCTTTCACCTCGGTTTCGCCGACCGGTTCGGTTTCGGGAATTGGTTCCGGCGGCATATCCGGAGTTATCGCGGTAGCTTGATTAAAATAATCATCAAAGCTTTCCACTTGATATTTCAACGTAAAGAAATCAAAAATCAAGTTCAATTCTTCGTCGGACAATGCCGTCATCCGATTCTTTTTCCCCTCGAAATTAGATTCCAGCAGCGTTATCAGTTCCTTGCTATCCGGAAAGTCCAAATCAGCCGCAACCTCGTGTATCCGGTATTTTATTGCCATTTAGCATCCTCCTGCTGTTTACAGTTAATTTTTGTTTGTGTTATCTTTATATAAATCCGTTTTGCGAACGGATGAAATTGCTTCATATGCTTCATATATTTTATCAGCAAATCCTTGATCCGTGATTGTGATAATTCCCGTTTTGTGTCCGATACATTCCGAAAGTTCGTTCATGTTGAAATTTGTCCGCACGGTCTTCACACGGCCGGCGGTTTTGTAATTAAGCTCTTTGGCAGTTTTAGGCGAAAGATCCTCACACATTAATATCAAAACCGCTTTACCGGTTCGGACCGCTTTTACCGCTGCATCGAAACCCCTGCACATTCTCCCGGACTTCTGGCATATTGAGAGGATTGACGTCAGTTCTCTATTCATAAATCTTATGATCCGTTCTCAATGTTTGTTAGTATCAATTCTATATATGAGCAAACCTCAGGCTCAATTTTGCATTTAAACACCCGTTCGAGCCTTTTTGCTTTTTGCGCCTTGGTAAAACATTCGCGTTTTTTACAGATATACGCGCCTCGTCCGGCTTTCTTCCCGGTTTCATCGACGAATATGTTTTTTTCCGGTGATTTTACAATGCGGATAAAATCAGCCTTGGTTTTTCTTGCGCCGCATCCCGTACACATTCTGATCGGTTCTTTTTTCATAAATTATTCCGCTTCTCTAATCTTCAGAAAGTTCTCCAAAATATCCGCTCTCGGGGCGTATATCTATTTTATAGCGAGTGATTTTTGCCGCAAGTTTAACGCCGATTCCCTTTTTACCGATTGCTAAAGACAGCATATGGTCAGGAACTTTGACCCTTGCAGTGCGCTGTTCTTCATCCGTGATCTGAACACCCACGACCTTTGCGGGTGCAAGAGCGTTAGATATAAATTCTGCCGGATCTTCGGAATATTTTATAACATCCAGTTTTTCCCCGCCAAGTTCGTTTATTATACTGTTGAGCCTGAGTCCGCGCGAGCCTATGCACGCTCCCACAGGTTCTATATCTTCGTTATTCGACCATACCGCAACTTTAGAACGCAGTCCGGGCTCCCTGGCGATGGCGCGGATTTCAATTTCTCCATCGGATATTTCCGGTATCTCAAGCTCAAGCAGACGTTTGACAAAATTTTTGTTGGTACGCGAAACCTTCATAATGCAACGGCGGTCGTTGCTTACAACATCCATTACATATACCTTAACATGGCTGCCTTCCTTAAATCTGTCGTCGGGAAGAAGCTCGCTCCGCCAAAGTTCGACTTCGTTGCCGTCTATGTCCAGTATCAGATTTCCCGTGGGTTCGATTTTTTGCACGATACCCGTAACAAGCTCATGCATCTTGGACTGGTATTGCTCATAAACTTTATTGCGTTCTGCTTCGCGGATCCCCTGTTTTATAACGTGCTTTGCTGCGACTGCGGCTATGCGCCCTATACGGGTTGTATCCAGTTTTATTTCTATGGGTTCGCCCACGGCAGCCTTTTTACTGATCCTGAGAGCGTCGCCGATAATAATCTCGTTGGCAGCATCGTTAATTTCTTCGACCACTGTTTTGGTCAGTGTAACGTTAAACTTTTGGGATTCCGGATCAATATCAACGAAAATTGCCTCGCAGCCGCCGTTATCTTTTTTTACTGCCAGAGCGATGGCGACCTTGATCTTTTCGAGCAGTTCGTCTGCTCCCAGGCCTTTTTCTCTTTCCAGAATATTAAGAGCATCAAAAAACTCGCTGTTCATTACAATTTGTCCTCCGAATTATTCGTTTTTTATATCTAAATCGTCAGCGGCTTTTACATATGAAGATTCTGACAATTTGAATTCTAAAATTTTTCCGTTGGTTTCAAGTTTGATCGTATTATCCTCAAATCCACGCAAAATTCCGGTAAAACTGCGTTCACCGTTTTGAGAGCGGTAAAGGTGCACTTGAATCCCCTTGCCGATAAATGCCGCAAAGTGCCGGGGCTTTTTAAGTTTACGCCCGATTCCCGCCGAAGACACTTCCAAACAATAGGCATGATCAATAGGGTCGTGTTCGTCGAGCAATCTATCCAACTCACGGCTTACCGCTTCACAATCGTCCAAAGTTACGGGGCGGTCCCCGTCTATCGTTATCCGTAAAAACCAATCTGAGCCATCCTTTTCAAGTGCCACATCCCATAATATGAGTCCGCGGGCTTCTGTGATAGGGCGAACAAGGCCGGTGATTAAGGATATTTTTCCGGGCTTTTTCATTAATACTCCAAATCCGTATATCAAGAGGAAAGACCGGGAATTCCCGATCTTTCCAGTAACATATTGACATTATAACATCTTTTTTTAAAAATGCAAGTGTTTTTTATAATTTGTTATTTTTTCATTCCTGCGGGCGAATCTCATCCTGCGGGAGAATCTCATCCTGCGGGAGAATCTCATCCTGCGGGAGAATCTCAAAAATGGTATATAATGTAAATTGAAATTTGGTAAAAAATGAAAAAAATCTTGACGGCGGAATATATATGTTGTATAATCGATAAGCATACATATCCTTGAATAATATCTTGAGCCGCTTGTATTGTAGTTTAATCAATAGAATATGTTCAGGAAAAGTACATAAATAATTTCAAGGAACTTAAAAATTTAGGAGGAATACTATGAAACGTGTTTTTGCTGTCATTCTGACCCTTGCGATGTTGTCCATGCTGCTTGTTGCGTGTGCAAACGGATTTCAGGGAAGCCAATCGGAACAGGTGGTAAGCGAGCCTGAACCCGTGGAATCCGAACTTATCATGGCGACCAACGCCGAATTCCCGCCCTTTGAGTTTATTAATGATGCCGGGGATTTTGATGGATTCGATGTGAAATTGGCAGAGGCTATCGCAAAAGAAATAGGCATGAAGCTTACTATCGACAACATGAACTTTGACTCTATCATTACTGCTGTGACTACCGAACGCGCCGATGCGGGTATTGCTGCCATGTCGATCACCGAAGAACGGCTGGAGGAAGTGAATTTTACTGATCCGTACTTTGAAACAACGCTGGTCGTTATTGTGCCGCAGGATAGTTCCATTACTTCTCCCTCTGATTTGAATGACAAAAACATTGCCGTGCAGGAAGGTACGACGAGCGATCTTTTTGTTACCGAAAATGAGGATTTGAAAGAGCCGCAGCGTTTTAAGAAAGCTCCGGATACTGTTGTTGAACTTAAAACCGGCAGGGTAGATGCGATAGTTATCGACAGAGGAGTTGCCGATCAGTTTATCGGTGATAACCCGGATTTGAAAATTTTGGATGAGGATTTGGGCAAAGAAGAATATGGTATGGCCGTAAACAAAGGAAATACCGAATTGCTCACAAAAATAAACGGAGCAATAAAAAAGCTAAAGGAATCCGGCGAATATCAAGAAATATTTGACACATTCTTCGCATCATGATCCCGTCATTATTATTATCCATTAGCGAAGTCCCTCCTTCCGGCTGGGAGGAGGGGACTTTGCTTTTCGCGTTGTGGAGAAACCTCCTGTATGCCGACCGGTATATGATGCTGCTTAGAGGGTTAGCGATAACGGTTCAGGCTGCATTAGGCGCGCTTGTACTGGGAATCCTGCTGGGATTTTTAACGGCGCTTATGAAGCTGTCACCGTTAAAAGTTAAGATTACCCAAAAGAAGAACTTTTATCCCCTGCGTTCGATCGCATCGTTATATACGACAATTGTACGCGGTATTCCGATGGTCGTGCAGTTGATGATAATGTACTTTATCGTATTTGTAAGCATTGACAATACATTACAGATCCGTACACCTCAGTTGTTGATTGCGGTTATCGCATTCGGAATAAATTCGGGTGCTTATGTTTCCGAAATATTCCGCGCAAGTATATTGTCGGTTGATCACGGTCAAACCGAAGCGGGCAGATCAGTAGGCTTGAGTTCGGTTCAAACCATGCGGCTGATCATACTTCCGCAGGCTTTTAAAAATGCGCTGCCCACACTTTGCAATGAATTTATTTTGTTGTTCAAGGAAACCGCGATCGTAGGATATATAGGGATGGCGGATCTTACCAAAGCCGGGGACATTATCCGTTCACGGACATACAGCGCGTTTATTCCGTTGCTTACAGTCGCGATTGTTTATCTGGTAATAGTGATAATTTTGACCTGGATTTTCGGTAAACTGGAAAGGAGGCTTCGCAAGGGTGATTCGCGTTGAAAATCTATGTAAATCATTCGGTGACCTCCTCGTTCTGGATAATATAACAGAGCATATAAATGAAGGGGAAAAGATTGTTGTTATCGGGCCGTCCGGCAGCGGAAAGTCTACTTTTCTTCGTTGCCTAAACCGGTTGGAAAATCCTACATCGGGCAGAATCTGGATCGAGGACGAAGAAATCACCTGTAAGCGTTGCAATATTAATAAAGTGCGCTGTAAAATGGGGATGGTATTCCAGCATTTTAACTTATTTCCGCATAAAACAGCATTAAATAACCT
>WRKL01000044.1 GCA_009778115.1 Oscillospiraceae bacterium
TTTTCAAGCCAGTTCAATTTTTGCAGTTCAAAATCTATGTCCGATTTCGGAATATTTATTGATGCGGGCGTTGTAACAACGATAAAAACAACATCAAGGGGCGGTATGCCGTTACTCCGGCAATTCGAACGCAAACTTGAAAGTGCGGTAAACCGAAACGACTATAAAAAAGAACACCCCGACAAGTTCGGGGAGCTTTCCAACCTTTCTCCCCTGCGCCGGATGTACTTTATCGAACTGATAAAGCATTCGGGTTTTACATTGGAGGGAATAAGGGTTCGGATAAAGACGGGGAACAACAAAATCCGCAGAATAATGGACGATTGCCTGAGTAGGATGGGTTGCGAGCAAAGCGGTGAGTTATATCTTCATATTTCAGACAACGGTGAAAATTTATCGGTATATTCTGAATCTACAGGCTATGCGGACAGTGATAAAATATTATCATTGGGATGTTTGGCTTTATTTCAAAAGGGAATGGATGCCGCCGTCCCCTACGATGCACCGAGATCTATCGAAAAAATAGCACAACGATACGGTCAAAATGTTTTACGCTATTATAAGTGCCCATGCGGCGATATTGATGCTAAAGCACGAAAACTTGCACTCGTACAACCTTTTTTGCGCGACGGGCTTATGTTATCGGTGTTATTGCTTTCGTTTTTGAAAGAAAACAAACTTACCTTTGCGGATGCGCTTTCGCTGCTCCCTGAATTTTCCACCTCGACACATACGGTTCAAATTCAAAGCTCCGCAGCGGATATTATGCGAAAATTAAATGCGGCAGAAGGCGGTCAAATCCGCGATGGTTTGAATATTAGCTGCAAGCGCGGCAACGTTTTATTACGTCCCGAAAAAACCGGAACCGGAATAATTCTCATCTGCGAGAGCGCAAAAGCCGAAACCGCCAGGGAATTAGGCATATTCTTTGAGAAAAAGATACGGGAGCAGGATCATTCGGGGATGTCAAATTGATACACTGCACTGCTTGTACTAAGCCGCTCGGGTTTTATTTCTATCCTAAGGATTCCGGCGTTTTGGGGAACTTCCACCCCATAAAAGCCTTTGAAACTTTTTCCGGACGAGATATCGCCGTCCAGCGTATTTTCGCCAAATGCGGCTCCCGCTTCAAACGAATAATCCAACTTTACATCGTCCGCATAAGAATCAAATAACAGCGATGTATTGATCTTTTGTTTCCTGTTGGAAGTGTTTTCGATAATAAATCTGACTCCGACAAATTTATTCACGCTCGCGGGTATAAAATATTCCGAACCTTTTGTTGTTTTAATTTCGGTTGCAATTAACTTTATGTTATCAAATTCCGCTGTATCGTTTAGTGAATACTGTTCGTTCCGGCTCTCCTGTTTGCTTTGTGTATCATCCGCCGAACCGCATCCGTAAAATAAAGCAAGCAATAACACGAACACAACAACGATCATTAAATTTTTTTTCATAAATATCTTTTCCCCTTTTAATGTTATAAAAATTAAGAGTTATACTTCTTCAGGTACAACCAGTGTTATCATTTTTGAATTTTCCGATTTTATCGGTTTTATCGGTTGTAATTGATCATGAGTAACGATTATAACAAGGGTTGTACGGGAAATCTTCTCGATTTCTTTTAGTATCGGAGCCAGGGATTTTTCGTCAATTCCTTTGAAAGGTTCATCCATCAAAAATAGATCCCCGCCGTAAGCGAGCGAACGTGCCAGCGAAACCCGCCGAACCATCCCACCCGAAAGATCGGACACAGGCGAATACATTTTGTCTGCAAGACCTGCTATAGCAAGTTGATGCTGCGCCGCTTCCGCCGAAGAAGCGACGGATGTGTTTTCCAATACATTCAATTTTGCAAGCAATCTGTCCTCTTGAAAAACCACCGATATTTTAGAATTGCCGCCATTGATCAAATTAAAATTTATTTCCCCGCTATCCGGGGCTTCCAAACCTGCTATAAGGCGCAGTAACGTAGTTTTTCCCGAACCCGAACGTCCGGTAATGTATACGATTCCGGATTGGGGGAAATTAAAACTAAAGTTATCCAGCACGCGTATTTTGCCGTAGGATTTACTTATTGATTGAATTGAAAGTAACGGTTTCTTACCGGTTTTTGCAATCTGCGGCGGTTTTGACAGAGCGGACAGAGCGGCAGAAACGGTTTGTCCTGCTTTTTTAAACGGTTTCATGTATCGTCTTTTAATTTTTCCGGTCAGTGCTGTCATCGCCGCGAAATTTTTTTCCAACAGGATGCTTAGAAGTATAACGGTCAGTGTCCATGCGAACATCGACGGGGTTTCGAGGTATATCTTGGATTCATATAACTGTCCGCCGATTGTTCCGCTTGATGCGCCGATAACTTCTGCCGCTACCCCGGATTTCCACGCAAAACCTAATGCTGTAGCAGTTGCCGATATGAAAAACGGAAAAACAGCCGGTATTATAATCAAACGTATCATTTTCATTTTACCGAACCCAAAAACTTTTCCCATCTCCAGCAGTTTCGGATCGGTTGATTTTATTCCGGCGAAAACATTCGACCATATTACCGGAACTGTCATAAGAAAAGTTACGACTACAGATAGCTGCCATGTTTTGAACCATACTAATGCCAGTATGATAAAAGATGCGACCGGCACAGCTCTTACCGCGCTCAAAAACGGATAAAACAACATTCTTACGGTGGTAAATTTGTAGGTTGCCGCCGCCATTGCCGTGCCGAAAACCACACCCAGCGCAAAACCCAGCAATATACGGATAATCGTAGCAAAAATCGCAATCCAAAATTCTACCGTAACGATCAAATCCTGCAATACGCTCAACACGGCCGCAGGAGATGGAAGCAGGATTTCCTGATTCACAACAACCGAAGCAATTTGCCATACCAATATCCAGAAAACAGCAACAGCGGCATATGCCGCTGTCTTTTTCAGTCTTGATTTAATTTTCGGCGGCATTGTAGTAAAAACCCTCATCAGGAACAGTTCCTCCCACCGAGCGCGGATCTACTTCATGCAGGGTCGTGAGAAAATCACTTATCTTTGTTTTCATTTCGTCGTCTTTGATGAATGTGATCGCACAATAAGGAATAGCTTTTTTTACAGACTCCGCTTCCATTATTTCGAATTCTTGGGCATATTCTGCGGTTTTATCAATATCTGTGTTACAAAACTGCACCGAAAGGGCAAATTTTTCCAAAAAGGCTGTCAAATCATCCCCGTTTGATTCAATAAAATCACTGCGCGCAACAACACAGGTCATTACAATATCCTGCCCGTTATTAAGATTCTTCCATTCTTCGTTTATGTCCAGAACCCTCAGCATACCGTCGGCTTTGTCTTCAACCTGAGATGCAAAAGGCTCGGGGAGCATAACAATATCCGCAGAGCCTGATATTGCGGCAACGGCTGTTTCTGCCGGCTCTTTGAATTCCAATGTAACCTTATCCGAAATTTCGTTTTTATCCAATACATACCTGAGCGCGTATTCCGTTGTTGCGCCCTGTCCCGCTACGACGACCGTTTTTCCCTCCAGGTCCGCTACCGTACTTATCTCAACCCGTGACATAATATAAAGATTCCCCAGTCCGGACACAGCTAAAACCCGGATGCTTCCGTTGGTTTTGTTGTAAAGGTTTGCCGCCAGATTCATGGGAACCGCCGCTATATCCAGTTCACCCGATGTCAATCCGGCTGTGATTTGATCCGGGGCTCCCGCAATTTTTGTGTTATATTCGTCATTTTGTTCATTGTCCTTAAACAGCTTGACCATAGATAATCCGGACGGACCTTTCAAACACCCTACATTTACCGGTACTTTAGTGTCAGGTATTATTTCACCTTGCTCTATAGTGTAGCACGAAACAAAAAGAAAAGCCCCCGCTGCCAAAGCCGCTAATATCTTAATCATTTTTTTCATTTTTTACCCTCATCCCTTTCTTTATAAAGACACAAAAACAACAACGAAACCGCTGATTGTGTTTTTTATATTATATCAAAAAATGTTCATTAGTCAACCCCCCATTTTCGAAACATACATAAATGTTTTTTCAAGTAAATTGCAAAAGTAAAATCCATGAATCATAATAGATTCGTGCCGCCTTTCGATCTATGCTCTACCAATAAGCGGCGTAAAACCGAACCACCATGACAGCAATAGAGAATCTATTTTACATACGCGTATTTACGGATCGTTTCGTATGTTTTTTGCCCGATACCCACTATGTTCATTATTTGCTCCAGATTATCAAAACCGCCCAAATCATCGCGGTAGGTTAGGATTTTGCCGGCTGTCGCTTCACCGATACCCTTGATCCGGCATAATTGTTCTACGGTCGCCTTGTTTATATTGATACTGCGCGGTTTTAACTCGGCGGCAGAGCTTGGATTACCGGAAACGCTTGTCCGGCTGCTTTGCCCGGTTGAAGGTTTGCCGGCAGCGGAAGATTTTTTGCGGGAATTGCCGGCAATTCCGGGGTTGCCGGTGCTTGTGTCTTTAAGTCCATATGAATTATTGCCGCTGTCGGCTGAACTGACGGATTCCTGCCCGGTATAGGTTTTTTCGTCTTCGGGTTTGCTTGTGTTTAATATTATTTCATTGGTTTTTATCGTTAATTCGTCATTATAAGGTGAATAGAATAGGTTGTACAGGATAATGATGCTGCACAAAATAGAACCCGTGATAAATAAAAACTTTAATATGCCGGTAATTTTCATTAGGTCACTTCCTCTGCTTAAAATATGTATTGGACTTCCTCGAAAACCACTTCGCGACGTACACACGGCGTTAATTTATCCTCAAATATCCAGGATATTCTCGTCAAAATTGCCTTGTTTGACGAAAAATCATCTGTGTTCATACATCACGTTTTAATTTCCGAGGAGGTCTATTATCAATTTTTTTGCTTGCGATGCCAGCCGCTTCAAGTCTTGATAATTTTCTATTTTTACGCAAGAAGCCCGCAGCTGTGCCGCGTTATGGAAGCCTTTCAGGTACCATGCGGCGTGTTTGCGGCTTTCGATGATACCCCGCTTTTCCCCGTAAACAGAGCAGGCAAGGCTGATGTGTTCAAGCATAATTTCGATTACTTCATCGGGCGGCGGGGGTGGGGCGGGCTTGCCTGTACGCAAATAACTGTCTATTTCACGAAAAATCCAAGGTGCGCCCTGACTGGCGCGTCCTACCATGATAAAATCGCAACCCGTCTGTTTGTACATAAGCATCGCGGATTCACCGCTGTTTATATCACCGTTGCCGATAACAGGTATGTTCACCGCGGCTTTAACTTCAGCAATAATAGAAGAATCCGACCTTCCGCTGTAAATTTGCTTCACCGTCCGCCCGTGCACACAAATAGCGGCGCATCCGGATTTCTCCATCAATTTCGCAAACTCAACAGCGTTCACGGTATCGTCATCCCAGCCTTTGCGAATTTTCACCGTGACCGGCACATTAACCGCATCCGTCACCGAGTGTACAATGTTCGCAGCAAGTTCGGGAGTTCTCATAAGTGCGCCGCCGGAACCGTTACCTGTTACTTTGGGCATGGGGCATCCCATATTTATGTCAATGATATCAGGACGGTACTGTGCGGCGATTTTTGCGGCTTTTGCCATAATGGAGGGGTCAGAACCGAAAAGCTGTACCGCCATTGGACGTTCTTCGTCCGTGACTTTTAGTAATTGTCCGCTTCTTTCGGATGAATAGCACAAGCCCTGTGCGCTGACCATTTCTCCGACAAGATATACCGCACCGAATTTTTTCGCAATCAGCCGGTATGCCCTGTCCGCTACCGAGGCCATAGGAGAAAGCCCTGAAGTCTGCGGGATGCTTAGATTACCGAAAACGGCATTTTTAACGCTGTTTTCTTTCATTTAGGATTCGGTTGCGGAATATGTATAAGTTCCGTCTTCTTCGGACGATTCTTCTATTTGCAATTCTTCCATTTCTTCATCAGTATCAATTTGTGAGACCGAACCTTCGGAAGTGGGGATAACATTGATTTGCAACAGTTTGTGCTTGTTCCTGCCCGATCTTTCAACCACATATTCGAGTTCTTTATATATGTCGTCACGGGGGTTCCCGTTTTCCAGATTCGCACCCCAAACCGCTCCCGGCTGTATGTAAGCGACCCTGAGTGTATATATGTTCTTTTCCTGTTTTATTGCGGTTATTCTCGGTGTGTAAGAAATCGACTGAAGAGATATAGCCACCGCATAGTAATTTTGCTCCTCATCACCAAAGTACTCCACCGTGAAATCGCTTTGATATACCGATTGATGCTCGATTTTAATGCTGTCTCCGAAAAGATCGGCGGCGTGCATATCTACATCGGCGGCAGGGACAAATATCGTGAAGCTGTCCCGGTCGTAATTTTTTACCGACGGATCGGTATTGAGTACAAGATTCCATATCGAATAGATAATAAGCGAAGTGTTATCAATCTTAGAAGCATCCTCAAAAGGCGGCGGGTCGTTCATAACGATCGGCGCGAGATATTCTTCGAGATTGTTTTTTAGCTCCGTTCTGTTTGCAAATCTGTAAACCAGCCCGCTTGCGAAGAATACCGCTGCGATCATTCCAATAGCGGCAAAAATTATCAGGAATATCCCGAAAAATGCCGTAGCATCCGCTTTGCGTTCTTTTTCGTCTTTTTGCTTTTTTGGAATATCAGGCAATTTTATTCTGGGTATTTTCTCCGGCTTTTGGACCAGTATTTCGGATTCATTGTCCGTCGTCAGCTTTCCTTCCGCGTTGTTAAGCAGATCAGACATTTACAGTCAACCCTTTCGTTTTTCTAAATTTCAACAGATTCATGCGTTGTGTAGTTCTCTCAGATCAGCGAAAAGTAAAATTAATTTCTAATTTGTCCGTTACCCATAATTACATATTTTACCGAAGTAAGATCCTGAAGCCCCATAGGGCCGCGAGCGTGCAGTTTTTGGGTGGAGATACCTATTTCCGCGCCGTAACCAAATTCCGCACCGTCGGTAAAACGGGTGGATGCGTTGACGTATACCGCGGAAGAGTCCACCTGACGGGTAAACGCAGTCGCAACGTTATAATTTTGTGTTATCACAGCTTCCGAATGACCGCTGGAATATTTTCGTATATGCGCCAAAGCATCATCGTATCCGTCGGACACCTTGACCGCCAGCTTGAGATCTAAAAATTCGGTGTAATAATCATCCTCGCCGGCAAGTTTAACATCGCTGCCCAGAATTTCTACGGTGCGCGGGCATCCCACAAGTTCCACAGGGTACTTGTCAAGACGGGTTTTTAATATAGGCAAAAAGGTATTTGAAATTTTTTGATCGACAATAACGGTTTCAGCCGCATTGCATACCGACGGACGGGAAACCTTGGCGTTTTCCGTTATGCTGACCGCCATATCAATATCAGCATCAGCATGGACATAGATATGGCAGTTTCCCACGCCGGTTTGGATAACAGGTACGGTCGCGTTTTCTACCACGGCGTTTATCAGCGATGCGCCGCCGCGGGGAACCAAAAGATCTATATAATCATTGAGCTTCATCATTGCCGAAGCGGTTTCCCGGGACGTATCATCCACAAAGGATATAACGTCGGCGGACAGCCCCGCTTTTTTTACAGCCCTGCGCATAAGAGCGGAGAGCTCGCGGTTGGAGTTGATAGCTTCCTTCCCGCCGCGCAGGATAACGGCGTTTCCGGCTTTCAGGCACAATGCTGCCGCATCCACCGTTACATTCGGACGGGATTCGAAAATGATACCGATAACCCCGATGGGAACGGTAACCTTTTGAATTTGCAATCCGTTGGGGCGTACAAAACCCTCTTTTACAAAACCTGCGGGATCTGCCATTTTTACAATGTCCAAAACACCGTCCCGCATTCCGTCGATCCTCGCATCGGTCAGGGTTAGCCGATCAATCAAAGCGGAAGTCATGTTGTTTTCCTCGGCTTTTTCCAGATCAAGTTTGTTGGCGTATTTGATCCCCCCGCGATGCTCGTCCAGCGCATCGGCGATACAAAGCAGTGCCTTGTCCCGGAGCGCGGAACCCGTGTCCAGCAGCTCGGATGCGGAGATCTTTGATTTTGATGCCAGCTCTTTAATGTATGACATTATTTTTCTCCTTCCAAATTAAATATTGTTCCGACGTCTTTCCCGTCTATCAGATCATATATTAATTCCGGTTTTGCGCCGTTTAGGATAACGGTAGGAATGCCGTGTTTGCCGGCGTATTCGGCGGCGGCAAGCTTGGTCACCATTCCGCCTCTGCCCAGAGCGCCGGGTGATTCGCCCGCCATGCTCCTGATTTCGCCGGTTATCTCGGTGATCTTTGGAATCAGCTTCGCGTTGGGGTCGTTCTGCGGAGCCGAGGTATAAAAACCGTCCCGGTCTGTAAGTATGATCAAAAGATCGGCTTTTAAAAACACCGCTGCCATCGCTGAAATTTCGTCATTATCGCCAAACTCCAGTTCTTCGGTGGCAACGACATCATTTTCATTTATTATAGGGATACACCGCAGAGCTAAAAGCCGGGCGAGTGCATCGGTAATCTTACACTTGCGCCGTTTATCTTCAATTACTCCGCGAGTGAGCAGAACCTGTGCGATATTATGATTATGCGCCGAAAACAGCTTGTCATAAACGTGTATCAGCTCACCTTGTCCCACCGCGGCGCACGCCTGACGGGTCGGGATATCATTCCCGTCAAGGGTTATCCCCAGTTTTCCGCGTCCTATCCCGACAGCACCTGAGGACACAAGAATCATTTCCTTGCCCGAGTTTTGCAAATCCGCTGTTACCTTGACAAGGGATTCGATTCCGCGTATGTTCAATAAACCGGTTGGGTACGCCAGCGTTGAAGTCCCCACTTTTATCACGATTCGCTGATGCACCCTTGTTTTTTCCGGAGTATCTGTGTGTTTAGCGTTCATATAATTGTTTCTCCGTTTCTGAGTTTTCATAATCCTGTATGATATATTTGGCATAAATCGCAAAGGAAGTTTGTATATATGGTATTATAAAGATCAAAGGGACAACCAGTACCCCGGTTAGGAGCAGAGGGATAAAACTTAGTTCCAGGTTAAGAAGTCCGCTCTTTCTTCCGCGCATCATTTTTGCCGAAACCTTCAGACAGCGGCGCAGCTTCCAATCCGGATTTTCACTTGCTAAATACATCGACAGGAAATATCGTTTTATAAATACAAAACCGAGGATGAGCGCAAACACGGCAAGTACGAAAGCCGTAAAATATATAAGCGGAACCAAACCGGCCATCCTGCCGCTGCCGATCCTTGAAGGAAGCAGAAACAACATTGCTGACGGCACGGAGAAAACCGCCGCCGCTAACACAAACCTTATAAAAACCGCGAAAAACAACCGTATAGAACTAAACCATTTGATGCTGAATATATCCGGGAACCGGGTTTCATTGCCTGCCGCGGCGTTGCAGCATAACCTTTTTAAACCCGTCCATAAGGGGACAAGCAATATTATATCCAATACCAAGCATCCGGCTATGATGATGAGGGCAGTGGGATCTGAGTTTACCAAACCGCCCAAAACATCCTCCAGCTTCATAAAATCCCGGTTGAAAATGTTCACGCCGAACACGATGAGTAAAAACTCCATTATCGCGGACACAAGCACAATAACGCATACAATCAATATGACGGCGGCCGAAGCCATACCCCATTTGCCGCACAGAGCGGCTTTTGCGTTCTTCTTGATTTGTTTTCGTATTTGAGTCATTCGAATCTCCTTTGGCAAAAATGCACAAAATTTACCTGTTATTTTTTTCGACGCTAATCTACAAATATTTTGAAAACCGCTTTACAAATGGCAGGGGTGTATGCTACAATCAAATTCGCTATACAGAGCGTAATATATTTATTGTTACAAAATTAACGGGGGTATATGCGTGAACCGGAATTTCGCCAGAATTCTTACTTTTCTTCGTAAAGAGCGTGGTTTTGCACAAAAGAAAGTCGCCGCGGATTTGAATGTTTCGCAGGCTCTGCTTTCGCATTATGAGAGCGGCCGCCGCGAATGCGGGCTTGAATTTGTAGTGAACGCCGCCGGCTACTACGATGTGTCCTGCGACTATTTGCTGGGATGTTCCCCGGATCAAAAAGGGAAATCTATTACGGTTGACGATACACCGTCCGGCAGGGAAAGAGTCACAGGCAGAAATATGATTGCCGCATTAAACAGGACCTTAATAGTTAACTCGGTCAACATCATATTTGATCTGCTGGGTAAGAATAACGAAAAAAAGCTTACGAGCGAAATTTCTTCATTTTTAATGCTGGCGGTATATCGGGTCTTCCGTTCGCTGTACCGGGTCAATCCGGACAACAACAAGGAACTGTTCTCGATCGACGACGAGCTCGCTAACGCGAAAGCGCGTGCCGCTATGTGTATAAACGAAGCTAAGGCCGATGCGGCCGCCCGTCTTGATCGTCTTAAAAGGCGAGCGGGGAACAAGAAAATCGATCAAACGGACGGTCAAATTCAAAGTCAAAGCGAATCGAAAGCTATAACCTACCGGAGTTTACACGATGATTACCCGACCTTCGCATCCTCGCTGCTGAATCTTATAAACCAATGCGAAAAGAAAATCCAATAACCGAACCTTTTTGATGCTTTCGCCGTGCGGCAGGACGTTTTCGTGCTAAGTCAGGGTATTGATAAAGGTTGCGATACCCGTTTCGGATATTCTATCATAATTTTTAGAAAAAATAAAGGGTTATTTTAGTTTTTATATTTTTAGGATCTTAAAGTGTCAATGATGGGTGACAGTTTGGGGTAAAAAAGATAGAGTCTGATGAATCGAGCCCTATCAAGGTGGAGATTCTGAAGTTTTTCGCCCCGCGTGTATGCGCTATCCTGCGG
>WRKL01000045.1 GCA_009778115.1 Oscillospiraceae bacterium
ACAACGATTGGAAATATATGCTGTTACAAGAGATACAGGGTTTTAAATCTGAGCTTCTTAGATTAAAAAGCGCAGACCCTGCAGAACAGGATCGAAAAGCGATTGCCGCCGTCGAAGACGAAATATTGATAAGCGAATACAAATTTGATAATAATATAAAGGTCAACACCTCTAAATCCGGCGGTGTTATAAATGACAGTCATTACTACAACGAGGGATTGAAATTTTGGGATGTTTTCGCTTCATCGGCATTGGGGATAAATATTATCAGCGTCTTGATTATCATAATCGCGGGCAGCGTAATTTCTTCCGAATTTTCGTCGGGTACGATAAAGTATTTGCTTGTAAATCCTGTTAAAAGATATAAAATATTTATTGCGAAATATATTTCGGTTCTGTCATTCGCTTTTCTTATGTTGCTTATATATTATATTTTCAATATGTTTTTATCCGGAATTTTGTTCGGCTTCGATGATTTCGGCGCACCATATCTGTATGTGTCGGGCGGCAGGGTTTTACAAGGTTCCAGTCTTTTGTTTGTGGCTTCAAAATACCTTATGGCAAGTGTCGGTATGGTTTGCATGGCAACTTTTGCTTTTGCAATGTCCTCTGTAGCGAAAAGTTCCGCACTTTCAATAGGTTTGGGCGTTTTCCTTTACCTTTCAGGCTATGGCGCAGTAGCGGTTATGAGCCAGTTAAAGCTTGATTTTGGGAGATATATTATTTTCTCGAATCTTGAGCTTAATGCTATCGCTGAGGGTGCAAGCATATATAAAGGGCAAACCTTAACATTCGCACTGGCTGTCATAAGCGTTTACATGGTTGTATTCTTGCTCACGGCTTGGGACGGATTTGTGCGAAGGGACATCAAATAATAGGTTTAATAGGTTTTTTCAGCTTTGTCCGTATTTCTTGAACAAAAATAATTTATGTTTAAATATAAATATTTCTAAGGAAATAATGCAAGCAGGAGGCGAATCGCTCACCTCCTGCTTGCATTATTTTTTATTTATTAATATTATGTCATTCAACCATTATTTTTAAGCGTTTTCTTTAGCTTTGCCGCGGAGCTTGAATACCGCGAATCCGGCAAGAGCCATCATTCCTACACCTATCAGCACGATGAAAGGCAGATCGTCCATGCTGATGCCTGTGGGAGTAGTCGTTCCGCGATCGTTGACAAAAGCTGCGCTGTTTACGCCGTCGCCGATATACAGTGTATCTTTGTATACAAGGTTGCCTGCGGCGGGTAATTCGAGCCCTTCGCCCTTTTTGCCGACTTCTTCAGCTCCCGCAGCACCGGCGTAGGTTACAACAGCCTTGGGTATGTAGCCGGCGGTCCCTTCTTCGGAAACCGCGTATTTCATGCCAACCGGGGTTTCCAGGAACACCAGGAACTGGTTATGCCTGAGCTGGAATGATTTCTGCACACCTGAGTTGAATGCGATGGGTGTTCCGACAACGCTGTATTTTCCGCCGGCCGGATTATACTCTACGATGTATGCGTTGTAAGCCGGGGGGTTATTCAGCAGTTCCGGCGCGTAAACGGAAAGCTTGAAGTTAAAATAGATCGACGGGTCGGAGAAGTCGCCTACCACTTTTTTGCTGATGGCAAGGGTCCAATCATCGGGTTTTTCCGGGTCTGTTCCGTCATTGGTCTTGACATAGCTGTTGGTGAAAATCATCTGGGAGTAGATGTATTTGTCGCCGCCGTCGCCGCCGGGGGTGGGGTTGACCTTGACCTGATCCGTGCCTTCAATTGTCGCGCCTGCATCATTCTTGATCATCAATACACCGATATGGGTGATCTTAAGCTGGCCGTTGATATTGGCTACATAAACCAGAACCTTGTATTCTGCTTTGGAGTATGCATACACTTCGGTGGGGTTTTTTGCGCTCGCCGTGTTGGTCAGGGCGGTTTCCTTGATATTGTATTCATACACGCCTGCGTGCGGCCATTTCTTTCCCGCGAATATATCCTTGGATTCGAGATACCAGACATCGGTTCCGGTTTTGGAGCCGTCTATGCCGGGATCCAGCGTTTGTTTCCCGTCAAAGCTGATGGTGACGGTCCCGATATCGGGCATAGCTGCGGTGGGGGCTTTTTCGTCTTCGGCTGTCTGTGTCACGACGAACTTAAAGTTCATCGCAGGGAGTTTAGTTCCATACGGGGTTTTCAGTATCTTGGTGATTGCCGCTTCGGTTGCGGGGTATGCAGGGTCGGTATTTGCCGCCAGTGCGGGTAGTGCGGATATTGCCAGGGTAAACATAAGGATCGCCGCCAGCATGATGCTGGTCGTCAGGTTTAGCATTAAACTTCTTTTTCCGGTCATTGTAATGACCTCCTTTTTTTATTTTTATTTTTATTTTCCGCAGCCGTCTGATTGACAGCCGCTTTGGTTGGTTTTCCGGGAACGCGGGTTCCCGGGCCGGGTTTTTATATATTCACACGGCTCAACCGGTCCGGACGCCTCGGTCCGCTTTTTCCGTGTTAATATCTTTGTACGGCTTCCTCCGCTGCCACCATCCCCTGACACCGGTCGTTTGTTTCCTGTCAGTGCCGTCCTTTCAGCTTGCCGGTGTATGACTGACTGACTGAATGATTGATTACATTTGCATTATACCTCTTATTTTTTATCGCCGATACACAGTAAATAGTAAAAATTCAGGACCAAAAATCAAAATTTTCATTTTTTGAATTGAAACGGCTCTTTTCAGATACTGCGCCGGCGTATTACCGTCATAACCTTGCCCAGAGTATCCCCGGCTTTTACCGAATTATAGATACGGCTGTCCGCAGCACCCTCCCGGCTGTCGCCCAGCACAAAGATATGTCCTTCCGGGACGGTCAGAGGAAAGTCCACACCCTCCTCATACCGTTCCGTTTTCTGATATATCTCCGGTTCATACTGCAATGCTCCGTTAATCACAAGCCCGTCAGGTGTAATGTCCACTGTATCACCCGCTACGGCTACCACCCGTCTTACTTGCATTTGTCCGTCTTTTTTCAGCGCGATCGCATCCTGGGGCAAATACCCGTTTTTAGCGTGCCGGTAAAAGATTACCAGATCTCCGTCCCTGACAGCCGGAGCCATCGAGGGATCCTGATACCGTGCGATGCCGAACAGAAAAGTAAATAACAGCATGAACGCTAATGCGATGGAAGCGGTTTTTACCAGCAAAAATATCAAGTCTTTCCATACGGATCGCTGTTTTACCGTTTTTTTCACGGTTATCCCGGTTTCTTGTTTGTTTATTATATTTTCCATATTCTTTTCCTCAGCATTCCGATGCCGGTCACACCTGCCAGAATCAACAGCACCGCAATAAGCAATACCGCTTCCATCACCCAGCCGCTCGTGATGCCTGTAATGGGTTTGGCAATCCGTTCATTCACATAATCGAACGTCCGTGTTCCGTCATCCGTATCTACCTGTCTGAAGCTTGCAATATTGCCTCCTGTGCTTCCGTCTTTGCTGTCCATAAAAGATGCGCTGTAGTTCTTGTCGTCTTCCTCCACAATGCTGATCAATAAATGCGAAGGAATATCTTTTATGGTGAGCTTCTGTCCGTGAGACAAGCTGAATTTCAATACAATGCCTTCGGTCAGCGGTAAGGTTGTATAAGCAGGTGCCGCGGCTCCTGAGCCGGGAATGCTTCCGCCGATAACGTTAAAAATTTTGTCTGATTCCAGCGGTCTTGACGGATCGGGAGATATTAGGTATACATAGAACTCAAATTCTTTGGTTTTGTTGCCGTATAAACCTTCTACCGTTTTGGTGATTGTAACATCCGTGTTACGCCGCCCCGTTTTGTGATAGGTTGTGTTAGTATTTATCTCAGTGCCGTCAATGGCAGAAATTTTAGCCGTGTTTTCAAACCTTTTCGGTTGATCCTTGACCGTTGCCGTGAACCATACCGTGATCTTACCGTCATTCTCATTAAACAGATCCCAGGTAACAGTATTTGTGCCGGAGTTATAAACGCCGTTGTGGCTGATCCCGCTGATATCTACTTCAAGACCTTCGGGGACTTTATCGGTGATAACAGTTCCCTGACCGGGAGCCGGAGGGGCAATAGCGGAAAAGTCGTTCTTGATGTTTTTCAATGCATCGATATACAGGGTGCCCAGGCTTACCTTGGTAAAACCCCAATTCGGCTGACCGTTCTGTAATTCCGGTTTAAACGCTTCGATACCCGGCGATACATTCATCCTCATAAGATTGTCGAAAACAGGGGTGGAATAAACTGCATTTCCTCCGGTATTGTTTCCGTTATGGTCTAAGCGTACCGTTTGCAGGATACCGTTTGGAAAAAGCGAAGCAAAATCTTTAACCCGGTTTCTCATTATGCTGTCCCAGTAACGTTCGCCGCCTACATTTTGCCCCTGAGGTATCTGGAAATCCGAAATAAATACGATGACCGGAGTGCGCTCGCTCAAGGAGTTTTCCCCCACGGCTGGTTTGCGCGGAATAGTATATTTCGAACCTCCTTTTGTAGTTTGTGCGCTCCCGTAGAGCGTAGCTGCACTCTGTCCCAAGCCCCGAATCTTACCGGTTGCCGCTTTTAGGAAAATGGAAGGGTCTTCGGTTTCATTTTTCCAGGGTTCATCAAACGCGGCGGAAATTTCATCCCGCATTCCGCCCCAGTATTGCGCTGGGGTCAAAAAGTCCGACTCGAATTGAATGTGAGTATTATTATTGCTGTTAGTCATACCCGTAGAATTCATTCCCATAACGGCGACACGGCTGCTCGGGTAGCTTTTGGTAATGAAGTCGAACATATCCAGCATGACATCGCGCTCGTATTGTTTGGCCGGCTTTGATTCATATATGGGAGCGTCCATCGACCGTGACCAGTCCAGCACAAACAGAATATCGTATTTTGCTCCGGAAGTGCTGGGTTTCTTGATGTTGTCCGCTGTAATCGTATATTTTAGCCGGTCATTCAATTCGACTTGTACCGGATTATCCGCCGTACCGTTATTCGCTGCAGCAGAATCGTTGATATAGGCATTTTTTATATCCGCCGAAGCGGTTGCCTTTTTTTCGTAAAGCAGGTAAATGTCTGTGTTGGACAACACGTTCTCCACCTTGATCGGAGAAGTCGTTTTTACGGCTCCGTTCAATCCCACTTTCCATTCTTTATAATCATAACCCGAGATATTTTGAATGTCCGGTTCCGGCAGTGTAAAGCTGTTACCGGCGGAAACAAGATAAGCTTTAACAGAAGGGTTACCGATGGAGCTGCCGTTGGCTTTATCAATATAGTGTACGGTTACGGTGAAATCTATCGCCGCCGCGGTCTTCTCATAAATCAGATATATGTCCGTGTTTTCCCGTATGTTTGAAACTGTGACCGGAAGAGTTGAATTCACGGCCGCGGATGCCCCGGCTTTCCAGGTGTCGGTGAACCGGTATCCGGCAAACACCGGGATTTTATTTAATGTAAAGCTTTCATCGTAGAGCACCTTATACGCATTGTAATCCGGCGGACTGACAGGTTTTCCGTTGGTGTCGATATAATGTATGCTTATATTGCGCCATACATCCGCCGCTTTTACCCATACAGCAGGAACTCTGTTTATATTACCCGGGCACTGAGCGGCATCAGCGATATATCCCTGACCTGTGTTGTTCAGCTCCCATACGAAGGATGTGCCGGTTCCTTTGGTACGCAGCCACATATGAGATGACTGGTCTGATCTGGGCCAATTATTTCGGATAGCATCTCTTACCGGCGTTGTGCTTTCGTTATTCCAACTAACCATATCCTGACGGCTCAGCGCAAACACGATATCTTTTGTTTTTGTGGTTGTCGAAGCTATTTCCAGCGGCTCTTTAGGCTTTGCGGCCGATGAAAGATTCGCATGATCCCCTAATGCCGGCACAAGCGCCAGATCCTTAAGCGGAGAACCCCATCCGATGTAATAATCTGTATAAAATTTTTGCAAATCAGAACCTTCGTAAGCGTTGCTGCTGCCGAACTTACCCAAATTGCCGCCGCCTCTGCGGGCCAGCATAATAGCCTTATCGACGCCGTTCCCATACGTTTTTACTACAACCCAGTCTTCGTTTTTTATAAATCCGGTGGCTTGATCTGTTTTTAGTTTTCCCAGATCCGCAAGCAGACCCTTATTGGTTGTGATAGTCACATCCGGACTGCGTACAGGCTTTTGCGCCGCCTGATGTACTGTTACTGCCGCGACCGGCATTTCGCCGGAATAGTCAAACCCGGCAATTCGTGCCGTAAAAGTATATTCATCCGGCGTATCGGCATCATATTTGCCGTACCAGGTCACGGGAATGTTCAGTATGATTCCGAAAATGTCCCCGTCTTGGCCGCAGGCATACCAGCTTTCGTTTTCGCCGTCATAAGTCCCGTGGATCCGGTAATCCCTGCTTCCGTCCCCGTTATACAGGGTGTAAATTACAAGTTGTCCGGATTTTCGCAAATCAGCTTCATTTTCCGGCGCGATATAACCGTACCTTGAATATTTTAACGGAACGGTTTGGCTGAACCCTGTTTCCCCCGCCGCTTTTCCGCTGCCGGTTTCTTCCGGGGTTTCTTCCGGGGTTTCTTCCGTGGTTTCCTCCGTGGTTTCCTCTTCATACTCATCTGAAATATCTTCCGTGACCTCTTCCGCCGCGGGTTCGTCAATGATCACATCTTCTTCAGCAAGCTCCCCATATTCGGCTTCATCCTGCACATTTTCATCCACAGACCCGTCCGCGGATTCGTCTGCGGATGTTTCCGGCGCGAGTTCCGCGTTTTCAGCTTCGTCCTGCACGTTTTCGTCTATATAGCTGTTTGCCGAAATTGGGAACACCGCACGAAGTGATTCCGGCAATCCCAGTTTGTTTAATGCCGTGCCTTTGTTTACAGATGTCCTATAAACAGGATTTCCCTTCTCAAAGTATAGTATCTCGGGGTAGCTGGGACTTGTAAAGGTTCCCTGCGGCGCACTGATGATGAGCAGTACACATCCCATAATGATGGCAATCGTACTGAGCATCAGTTTCGTGCGGTCGTTTTTTGTTCCTGCTATTCTTTTCATGACTATTTACCTCCTCGTGTTACGTTCGTTTGCAGTCATTTTGTTCAGCGTTTGCCGCATCCGGTTTCTCCGGTATTTGACCGCACTTTTATTTTACCTCTTACCGCTATTTACCGATACACAGTAAATAGTAAAAATTAAAGAGGAAAATCGCAAATTTCAATAAATCGCATTTTTCTTTGGTTCCCTTTTCTTTTGCCTGTGTTCAGCCAGGAGTCTTACCCCCGCCAGAATTAGGATGGCTACCGTCAAAAACATCCCGATATTTTCAGATATAAAAGTTAATATAGTTCCCAGTCCCGGGATGGTATGTTTTACCACGCCGATAACATTTTCTGCATAAACGACTTCCTGATCGGGATCTTTGTTATCAATACCCTGTGTCCGAAAACCCCGGTCGTTGCTGTTTTCGTAGTTCTCGATAATTTCTATGATCCGATGGGTTACGATGGATTTATTCTTGCTGACAAAAATAATATCATCGCCGGCTATCAGGTTATCGGAAACGGCTTTGCCGGCAAGTACCAGCGAACCCTCCGGAATCTCGCTCTGCATACTTGTACCGAGCACTGTAAATCCGGTGTAACCGAAGATATGAAAGCCTTTGCTTGAACTCCCGTTAAAAAACAATGCTGCGATCAGCACAATAATGACGGCGGCATACAATGCGATGTCCGTGAACCGTTTTGCAATCCTGTTATTTTTGCTTTCCTTTTTTTCTTTTTGCCGTAATCGTTTTGATACGCCGGCAGAGGGAACGGGTTCCGGCGGCGCGAAAACCTCATCGGCTTTTTTGAGCCGTGAACTGCCGGAAGTTACGGAAGTTATATGCGCTCTCAGGTCTTGGATGCGCCGTTCCATATCGCCGTAATTCTCATCCGGCGGCAGAACCGGTTCTATTAACTTATGCTCTTCTATGAACTCCCTGTTTATTTGGTTCAAAGTTTTTGTGCCCGCCATTGCTTCCTCACCTCCGCGCATGATTTTACCGTTACCTGACTTGCATTCAGGGCAGTACATTTTCGGGTATTGTCAGACCTAATGATTTTAACCTGTTCGCGATACCGCCGATTTCGGTTTTCAGCCGTGCTTTTTCGTTTTGGATGAACGTCAGATCCCGGTGTGCATCCTGTATGATCTTGGATGCTTCGGACTTTGCTTCCGCAACTATCCTCATCGCTTGAACCTCCGCATTCACCATCGCTTTGGAAATGGCTTCTAAACTGACTCCGGATTGTCTGGTCAGCGCATCGTATTTGCCGAACAGATCCGTATAACTTTGCTGTAAGCTGTTATATTCGTCCGAAAGCTTTTGCAGATATTGATCTACCTGAATCGGGTCATATCCCATTTCCTTTGTGGAAAACGGTATTGGTTTCGCAACCGCTACACTCTCCGGTTCGTATGCTGATGTATTGTATGTATTCATGATTCGGCTCTCCTTTCGATACGATTTTTTGTTTATACCTTTATTTTACCTTCATTCGCTTTGTGCCGATACACAGTAAATAGTAAAAATTTGAAACTAAATACTATGTTTTTGCTGCAAACACTCCGTATGCCTTGATGTTGTCCGGTGTTTATACTGCCGTGGAATGATTACCTTAATACCTTAATATTTTACTTTTTCGCAAGTGTTACCGATACACAGTAAATAGTAAAAATTCAGGATAAAAATCAATTTTTGCATAAAAGGGTTAATCTAAATTGCGGACAAGGATTTGGTAAAAAATAGCATAAGTTGGATTTTACGATTAAAAAAACGAAAATTTTTACTTGACAAATTGAAAAATCCGTTGTATTAAGATACCCGTCGATTTTTCTATTTTAAAAAAGGAGGTTTATCATGGGCGAAGAAAAAAACATTTTTGATATCCGGTTGTCGGAAGGCGAAGAAATCACGATGGAAGCAATGGAAGAATTATATGGCGGAAAGGGGGAGGATGAAGATGAGTAGAAACTCAGGTTTTTCGAACAGCAAATTAGCCGCGGTTACAAAAATTTCACCCAACAGCAACAATCCGCGCAATCAGCCGCTAAAAAAAATTACGATACACCATATGGCCGGCAATTTGTCGCTTAAAACTTTTGGCGACATCGTTTCCCGGCCGGCGCGGCAAATGAGTTCCAATTACGCCATAGACGGTAAAGGGAACATAGGGCTGTTTGTTGAGGAAAAGAACAGAGCCTGGACCTCCGGCAGCGGAGCGAATGATCATCAGGCTGTTACTATCGAGGTTGCCAACAACGAAACAGGAGGGTCGTGGCGTGTTTCGACCGCCGCAATGAACGCCTTATTGGCTTTGTGCGCTGATATATGCAAACGGAACAACATAACAAAGCTAAATTTTACGGGTAACGCTAACGGCAACCTAACACAGCACAACTATTTTACGGCAACGGCCTGCCCGGGTCCGTACCTGAAGAGTAAATTTCAATTTATCGCAAATGAAGTGAATAAACGCATAGGAAGCACGCCGGGTTCACCGTCAGCAAACATAGGAAGCAGCTCCGAAAGCCCTGCTGCGGGTATAAAAAACACAAATACGGAGGTTTCTATATATACGGTGGTTAAAGGAGACACCCTGTTCAGTATCGCAAAACGGTTAAAAACGACGGTTGCCGTATTGTCGGATCTGAACAATATCAAGAATCCCGGAAATATAAGGGTAGGTCAAAAACTGAAACTGCCCGGCAAAACATCAATACCGGGCGATTTCGCATCCAAGCCATCAATCTCAGCAGCGGCACAATCCGGCGGGGAAATAATGTTAAGACCGGGAATGTGGAATATACGGGCGGTTCCGTCCACAAACGGTAAGATTGCGGCAACGATCAGGGGCGGTCAAACGGTATCGTTTATTGAACGGAATATAGATGGCTGGAGTAAAATAAACGGGGGCTGGATAGGTCCGGCAGCGATATTGTGAAAAAATAAATCCTGTCCGGTTCAAGAAGTATAACCAAACTAAAAAACCCGCCTCTCAAAGGAAGCGGGTTTTTTAGTTTAATATGCAAAAACATTCGGGAAATTTTTCGAGTTGGAGGGTGATAGGCAACACAACAGCCCATCCGGATAGGACAGGCTGTTGTGTGTGGGTTGGAGTCAATCAGAAAAGTCACGGAAAAGTACATCTAATTCCGATTCGTTTTGGATTTCGCCATTGCTTAGAAATTTTTCCACCCAAACACCGCTACATTCATCATTGCCGTTTTCATAAAGGAAATCGACTTCCCAACGTTGACCAGGTACACAAATAAAAACCGTGATACTAAAATCTCTGGCCTTAATTAATGTATAATGGATATGTGCTGTCTCAAGTTTATTCAAAAAATTAATAAGTTTTTTCAAGAGATCAATTCTTTCAGCATAAAAATTCTCATATAATTAAGATTTGCAGGGTGATTTTTTATGGACAGGTCTGCTCAAATAATCACTTCGTCCATTATATGGTGTTTTCCGTGTTGTGTCAACCGTTTTTGTGATCGACTCAGTGTAAAATTAATGTAGGAGAATTTTAAGGAAAAAAGGTACAAGAGGAAGCCAAAAAGTGATTTAATAGAATTGTAGATCCAAAAAAATCACGAAGGAGGCAACCTCTTGTGAATACAAGTATACCAGAGATTGCGGAAAATTTCATCAGGAAAA
>WRKL01000046.1 GCA_009778115.1 Oscillospiraceae bacterium
GAGGTCGTGAGTTCGAGTCTCATACGGGTCGCCAACAAATACCCCCGGTATAGCCGGGGAGCCGGGGGTATTTGTTGATGGCTCAGGCGGATTTAGCCACGGATTTTCGTCCTTGATACTAATCCCATTTTAAAAACCGTTGAAAACGAGTGAGTAGTTTTTTAAGAAAAACGAATAACGAACGAAGTTTGAAACGATGATTTTAATGTGGGATCAGTTGACATATAATTTTAACTATAATATACTTGTATCAATAAGTTTTTTAAATAATGAAAGTTGGTTTGTAACATGTCGTTAGATTATTTTGGCGGTTGGATAGGGCTTTTTGCAATCTTGGCTGTTGTCATTGGAATTGTTGTACGACTTCTTAAACGTGTTCCTTTTGTAAATCTTCCTGAAATTCAAGCTTCAGTAAAAGTCATTGCTAAAACCACAGAAGTTTCAAAAGGAGCGAGCGAATATATTGATACATTCTATTATATTTCTTTTCTTTTTCCGGATGGATCACGTCACAATTTTAATGTTGATATAAATACATATAATATTGCCGTGGAAAATGAAATGGGGATATTGACTTATAAAAAAAGTGGTAATAAATTAATGTTTTTCAAATTTCAACCCGAATAAAACATTTTCATTACCTATATATTGTCATTGACCTGCCCGAAAAATTGTCATATACCGAACTGGGGCTACAATTCATAGATCAGTTTGGAATTCAATGGGGATTTATGGTGGGGGAGTCTAAATGAAACAAAACACGTTGATTTCGCAGCTTTTGTCCGCATTGCCGGAAGATCGAAGGGATCTTTTCGGCGGCTTAATGGAGCATCTCACTAAACTCGGATATTTACCGCAAAAGCAGGCAGTTAAAACGTTCACATTGTCGTTTAAGCGCGGACGGCAAGTAATAGCAAAAATTCGTGTGTGCAACGGCGGTGAATTTTGCGTTAAATTTTTTGCTTGCGAAGATCCGCCTCAAAAGTACCGTGACGCGCTGCGCCGTGATATAGAGGCGCAAAATGAACAATATTGGGGGCTTATGAGTCCTAACCGCCCCGCGCATTTGAAAAACAAATGTGACGGTTGCGGCACAGCCTGTACGGGCGGCAATATGGGCTACTATTGGAAGTTTGAGGATGACCGCGAAATTTTTCGATGTGGTGCATACCCTATTTTAATTTCTGACATAAGCATTGATGACTTGGCGGAAGCAAAGCGTCTACTCGCTGAGCAAGACAGCTATTTCAAAGTGTTATGAGAACAGGGGATTAGCTTAAAGCAAGAAATGAAAGCCGCCAAGCATGGATTGTTCATGCTTAGCGGTTGAGGTGTTTTTGTTAGCAAACTCCAGTTTGGTTTTTGTGTGCCCTTGTATACTGTGCTTATCCAAAGCAATTAAAAAATCCGTTTTTAATAAAGTGATGGGTTATTGCTGTGTTGTCCGACAAATAAGTGTGGACAAATGGCGCATAATATGTTATAACCGGAATATGAAAAAATCAAAAATAAATGAAGTTCGCCGCTGTCCTGAATGCGGCAAAGCAGAAAATCAAGTGAATGCGGGCAAGAATCGTTCGAAAACACAACGTTGTTTTTGCAACGAATGCAAAAAATATTATACGTTAAATCCGAAAACACGGTCATACCCGGAAGAAACCCGACAGCAGGCTTTAAAAATATATTACGCGGGAGCCAGCGGCCGCAGCGTGGGTAAAGCTTTGGGTATGAGCAAAGCGAATGTGTATAACTGGATCAAAAAAAACAGCTCAAAATCTTAAGTTATTATCAATAAGACCTCCTCGGAAATTAAAACGTGATGTATGAGCGCAAATCATACGTTACGGAGTTATTTTCGAGGATGTCTTCTATAGGTTTGCATACAGCTTATAGTGTACTGTGTTCTCGCGTTAAGATATCCCGTTAATTATGAATAGCGAATTTTTCCGCATAGGTATAAAGAATCTGGATCTGGAAATTTTGAAATTAAATTTTATTGAGAACTTATTTCTATCCCTGTATAATAATGCTTCAAAATTTCAGTATAGGTTTTCCCCTCTTTAGCCATTTCGTTTGCGCCGTGCTGGCTTAATCCTACTGCATGGCCCGAACCTTTTGTGGTAAACAAAAATTGATCGTCTTCCGAAACTATCTCAAAATCTGTGGATTTCAAATCAAACATTGTGCGAATTTGGATTCCCGTCATGGTTTTATTCCCGACAGCAACCTTAGTCACATATCCCGAATCCGACCGTTCAGCAATTTTAAACCAGTCCGTTTTATATACCGGCATCACAAGTTCGCTGTCTGATTCGGTCAGGCGTGCTAAAACCTCCTCAGCCGAGATTGAAACCGTGATTTGATAATTGGGTGCATTAATGTCATGCGGGCTGTCCGCGGGAATTAAGTACGGGATATCTTGTCCCCAAACATTGGCGGCACTTTCGGTTTTCCCGTTCGAAAACGCAAAATACGCTGCAGCTATAGGTTCGTTTTGATACAACAAAATTTCCCCAAATACAGCATCCGTCGCTTCGGATATTCTCTTTTTATATTCACTGTAGTTTTCGCCGTATATGCTCTTTAGTTCATTATCCGGAATATAGGCCTGATGTTCTGCCGGATCCGTGGACAGAGCCGTATCCGAATTTATATGCCTTACCGCATAGGTATAGGAAGCAGCTGCCTGCGCTTTGAGTGTTTCCGGCTCATACACAGCGGGAATGTTTGCGGCAACCACGCCTTTGATATAATCTTTCAGATACAACTCAAAACTTTCTCCTGTTTTATGATCGCGCACGGTCACTCTCTCGCCTTTATTTTCCGTTTTTTGCTTGTCCCCGGACGAATCGCGAAAAAGCGCGATCAGGGGCGCAATCATCATAAAAAGAGCAAACACCGCCAGGATGCTCAGATATTTTTTCAACATAATTGTACATTCCTTTCTGTTTTTGATTGACAAATCACTGAATATACTATAAAATGATATGCACAACAGAATAATTAATAGTTGTAAAATTTAAATAAAACTGTGTGTTTCTTTATATGCTAAGCAATGCGCGGGAAAAGAAAGGATTTTTATGAGTATCAATAATTTCGTAAGACAGGAAGCTATTAAAATTTTATGTGAGGAATTTAAAAAAAATAACCACATAGATCCGGAATTATACAAAAAATACGACATAAAACGTGGATTGCGCAATGCGGACGGGACAGGGGTTCCCGCAGGTCTTACCCTCATATGTAATGTTCACGGGTTTATCATAAGCGAGGGCGAACGCGTTCCGATGGACGGTGAGCTTATCTATCGCGGCATAGATGTTGTGGACATTGTAAAAGATATTACCAAAAATAAACGCTTTGGATTTGAAGAAACAATATATCTCCTCTTGTTCGGGGATCTTCCTACCGCTGACGAGCTGGATTATTTTAACCAGGTTTTAGCATCCTACCGCGATTTGCCGGCAAACTTTGTGGAAGACGTACTATTAAAAACACCATCCAGGGATATTATGAACAAGCTGGCAAGCTCGGTTCTTTCGCTTTATACCTACGACAACGACCCGGACAACACCTCGATAGAAAGCGAACTTTGCAAATCTATTGAAATTATCGCCCGTATGCCTAATATTATGGTTAATGCATATCAGGCGAAAAGACGTGCTTACGACAACGAAAGCCTGTTTTTACATCCGGTAAACCCTAACGAAAGCATAGCCGAAAGCATTTTATCCGCACTGCGCCCCGACCGTATGTACACCGAAGAAGAAGCACAGCTACTCGACCTTTGTCTGGTGCTGCACGCTGAGCATGGCGGCGGTAATAACTCGACTTTTACCTGCCGTGTACTGACCTCTTCCGCAACGGACTGCTACAGCGCGTATGCAGGCGCTATCGGATCGCTTAAAGGACCCCGTCACGGCGGTGCGAACATCAAAGTCATACAGATGACCGAATTGATAAAACGGGATGTTGAAAACTGGACAAACGCAGATCAGGTTGCGGAATACCTCAACAAGATCATGCTTAAACAAGCCGGAGATATGTCCGGGCTCATTTACGGCATGGGACACGCGGTTTACACTAAATCCGATCCGCGCGCTATCATACTGCGTAAAAATGCTGTCGAACTTGCCGAGGGTACAGAATATGAAAACGAATTTAAGCTTTTAACCATAATCGAAGAACTCGCCCCGGGTATCATCGCCGCTCACAAAGGTGACGGAAAAACTGTATCCGCCAACGTAGATCTGTATTCCGGTCTGGTGTATAAAATGCTCGGCATCCCTGAAGATTTGTTTACGGCTTTGTTTGCGGTTTCCCGTATATCAGGCTGGAGCGCTCACCGGATGGAAGAAATCCTTACAAGCAAGAGAATAATTCGTCCGGCATACCGTGCTATCAGCGAACTGCGTCCGTATATTTCGCTGGACGCCAGATGACAAAGGACAAAATAGACCTCCTCGGGAATTAAAACGCGATGTATGAATGCAGATGATTTTTCGTCAAACAAGGTGATTTTCGAGAATGTCTAATATAAGCCGTATCCGTTTTACTCGGTGCGGGTTTACTCCGCTCCTTTGTTCGGACAGGAATTCACCGGGTTATCCATGAAATTCTCCTAATAAAACAACAAGGAATGACATTTTTATGCTGAATTATAATAACCTAAAATTTGCGCTGATGTCGGTGGTGTTTTTGTTTTCCGTAAGTTTTGTCACCGCTTCAAGGACATATCTTGCCGTGAACCACATGGACACGGTAAATGGGGTCTATACCGCATCGACAGGAATCGAAACCGCACTGTATATCGTACTGGCGGTTTCGTTTGTGCTTTTGTTTGTAATCCCTTTCAAAACAAAAACCGCAGAAAGAAATGATCTAACTCCGGTTTCTAATGTGATGCTGCGTATTTCCAATATAGTTATCGGTGCCGTTATGACAATAAGCTTTTTAATGAATATGGCGGGTTTAACGGGCTTCACGGGTTCAACGGGTTCCGGCGGCTCAGCTGATGCGGATATAACTCCGTTCGGGATCGCCGAAGTAGTGACAATGGCATTGGCGATAATAGCCTTTTTTATAAAAGGCGTGAACGCAGGAACGACCAAAAAGATCCCGGCTGCTTCGGCTGCCGGAGCTATGTATATTTTCCCCTGCTTATGGAGCGCGTGCCGGCTTGCAAACACGTTTTCGAAATATACCGCCGTTGCAAATATCCCCGAAAATCTGTTTAATATTTTATCGTTAGCCGGAATATCGCTCTTCCTGTTATCCGAAGGCAGATTTATGGCGGATATCGGTCAAACTTCAAAGCAGGGCCGGTTATGGACGTGGTCTTTTGTGGGTGCGTTGCTTATGTTTTCCTCTGTTCTGCCCAGGCTTATCGTTAATATAATGGTTTCAGAAAGAGCGGGAGAAACCATAAAGTCAGCCGCGCAATTCATGGGCAGACCCGGTATTACAGACTTCATTTTAGCCGTTTACGCTATCACGTTTGCGCTCGCGTTAATGATGACCAAAAGCCGGAAACCGTTAACCGACGATACCGAAAGCTCTCTTTCCGCATCAAATGACAGTGACATCTCTCTTCAAACGGGAGATTATATTGATTCCAATTAAAAGCAGATAAAAAAATTACAATTGCAAAAACCATAATCGAGGTTCTTTAATATTAATTGAGAAAACAGGGAGCCGGGCTTTTGCCTCTTTTACCGCTTATATCTGTTCACATTCCGGATTTGTCGTCTTTTTCGCCGGTTATTATGCTTGATAATCAATATCATATATACGAAAACGAGGATAACTATCAAAACCACCGCCGTCCAAAACCATTGCGAAGCAGCTACCTTTGATGCGGCATCAAGAATAAAAAGCAATATCGACCGGTCAATGCTTTCGGCAGCAACTAAATCTGCGGAAGCGAGCTCCTGGTTCGCCAGGATCAGCTTCACTTTTCCCACAACCTCGTCCTTGGATATCGGTGCTGTAAGCGTTTCAGGCAAATTGCTGCGGTCAATTTTTATACTTGCGTTTGAAATATCGTTTCGTATGAACGCATATATTGTTTTTGCAGGCTTGAGCGCAACATAATCTTTATCCTTACCCAAACGCACGTTTATCCCGGGTATGGTTTCATCTTTATCCAGCACCGGCCGTATTTTGAAATTATCGAACGCCCATCCATACAGCTCTTTGTGATCTGTATAACTGTACCGAATCGCATGATCCACTCCGTTTTTATCCTTTATCGGAGCTTTGAGCGTAATCAGCATATAATTGTATTTGCCGTCAGATGCAAGGGTTACAAGACTTCGCCCCGAAGCATCGGTAGTTCCGGTTTTCAGCCCCTTTACCCTTTCGTCGTAATAATTGTATGCTAATGTGTTCCCTATATCTTTATACAGCATAATATTTGTATGCAGAAGGGAGCGTTCGTTGTTTTTATTGGTAGCAGGCATACTGTACTTTGTTTCGGTGGAAATCTTTTCAAATAACGGATATTTCTCCAGCGCGTAAGATGTTATTTTATACATATCATCGGCAGTTGTATACTGACCTTTTGCATCCAGTCCGTGAGCGTTGGCGAATTGCGTATCTTTTAACCCAAGTTCGGCAACCTTAGCGTTCATCATATCCACAAAGGCAGGGATGCTTCCGTTCCCAAAATAATCTGCCAGGATATTCGCACCCTCACAAGCGGAACACATGACGGTCGCGTACAAAACATCAATCAGGCGCACTTCTTCATCCGGTTTGAAACCGGCATTGGACACAGATAAACCCGCAAAATCCTCATGATATACCATTTCTTGTTTAACTTTTACTTTTGTTTCCAGATCTGCCCCGCTTTCGAGTACTATAATGGCAGTCATAATTTTAGTCAGTGAGGCCGGTGCGATCCTTTTGTCCGCGTTCTTCCTGTACACCACAGTCGGTTCTTCAGTGTCTGTGTTTACAAGCAAAACAGCCTGGCTATGTATTTTCATCGGTGGCTTGAATTCTACGGCATCGGTATCAAAAATACCGGTAGAAATAGTAAACGTTATAAATAGAAATAGAATTAAAGTTTTTGCGATACTCTTCAATCCTGTCAATTCCTTTCGAATAATATTTGCTATTATTATAATTCAGAACGTAAAAAAATGCAACATATTTTCAAAACAAAGCAAAAGGGTGGTTGAATGCAATATATATACGATTTTTACGAATCAGCTCTTAAAATAATACAAACGATACGCATAAGCGATGTAATTGATGTTATTATAATATCTTTTCTGATTTATATGGCAACGCGCTTCATCATCGAAACCCGTGCCGTCCAGATCGTAAAAGGGATTTTTGTGCTTATTCTGTCATATCTCGGAGCTGTATTATTCGATTTGCGAGCACTTGAATTGCTCCTTTCGGGCGTATTCAATTGGGGTGTAATAGCTATAATTGTGTTGTTCCAGCCTGAATTGCGGCGCGCGCTGGAAAAAATGGGAAGAGCCAATGTCGTTGATTCGCTGTCGATATTCACCCCACAGGAATCAGCGGAGGTCCGTCATCGTTATTTATGCGCCATCGACAATATCGTAAAGGCTGCGGATCTGCTGTCCCATGATATGACCGGCGCACTTATTGTTATCGAGCGTGATATAAAGCTGGGCGAAGAAATACATACCGGCATCAAGGTCAACGCTGATGTGAACGCAGAGCTTATATGTAATATTTTTGTAAACAAATCGCCGCTGCATGACGGTGCGCTGGTGATCCGGGATGCACGGATATTAGCGGCGGCGTGCTATTTGCCGCGTCCGTCTAAGGAAGAATATATTGCTCATGAACTGGGTTCCCGTCACCGTGCCGCGATCGGTATAAGCGAAAATTCCGATTCCATAACTATTGTTGTTTCCGAAGAAACAGGTATAATATCCGTAGCGGAAAACGGTGTTTTATCACGGAACTTCAATAAGAACACATTATATGACTACCTCAGGGCAAATTTGTTACTTCCTGAAAATACGGATGCAGACAAAAAAACCGAAAGCAGCCGTAAGAAGAAAATAAAGGAGAAAGGAAAAAATTAAAGGTGAAAAGAATAAACCTTAACTCTCTTCTTCAAAACAAAAAATCAGCTATCGTTATATCCGTGCTTCTGGCGATAATCACATGGACGATCGTTGTGGTTCTTTTTGTCCCGGAAGCCGAAGTCGAAATAAGAAATATACCGATAACTGTCAGCATGACCGGAACCCTTGCTGAAACGCTGGGGCTTACCGTTGTGGAAGGTATGGACGATACTGTGAGCATCACGGTAGGCGGAAAACGCGCAGCAATCGGCGGACTTACGGCAAATGATTTTACAGCTGTGGTTTCTGCCGCCGGTGTTACCGGAATCGGGATGTTCGATTTGGACTGCACGGTCGTCCCCCGGACTCCTAATCAATATTACTCTATTGTTTCCGATAATATTTTTCCGATACGGCTTAAATTTGACAAGAAGGTATCCAAAATTTTCAATATCACAGCTATTGCGAAAAATGTAAAAGCAACAAAAGGATTTCTCAGGCTGGAACCGTTCTGTATGCCCACTGAAGTTACGGTTGTGGGCGCACAGCGCGATATTGACAGAATAGAAAAAGTTGTGGTGGAAACCAACGAAAGCAGAACCGCATCCGAAACATTACAGCTAAGCGGAACTCTGAAGCTCTATGATATTAATAATTCTGAACTGGATCAAAACCTCTACTCTTTTGACCATGATAAATTTGATATTTCGGTAATAATATATAAAACCAAATCCGTTCCGGTCAGCGTGGATTTCATACACGTTCCGGTCGGTTTAAATACCGAAGACTTCGAGTATTCTTTATCACATACCGAAGTGGAAATCGCAGCCAGTGCCGACGCCGTGGAAAGCATCACCAATATCCTCGCAGGACATATAGATGTGCGAAAAATAGATATGGGTTCTTCGGCGTTTACTTTTGAAATAGAATTGCCCGCAGGTGTAATATCCGTAAAAAATATAGACGAGGTTACGGTTACAATAAGAACAAGAAATTTACGTTCCAAATCTTTTGAAGTGAACAACCTAAGTGTTGTGAATGCTCCCGCGGGATATGAGGTAGACATCGTTACAGCAAAACTGTCCAATGTGAAAATGATAGGAAAGAGAAAAATTATAGAACGGTTAACCACCAAGGATATTGTAGGCGTTATCGACCTGATGGATCAGCGCATCTCGCCCGGTGTCACCACAGTACCGATTTTGGTAAGAGCTCCCGATATGGGGCTTGTGTGGGCGGTCGGCGAATATGATGCAACCATTTCAATAAGCGAAAGCGAGGATACTGCTAATTCCGGTTAAAGATGCAAATAATATATCTGTATAAATCTAAAAATCTCCAGTCACAAAAATAAAATCCTCTCATATATATGGTTATAAGTATATGAGAGGATTGATTTTATGTCGGACAATACTGACACTTTTAGTTCTTCGGAAAATGTTTTCAAAGAAGCGGTATGTATTGACGTGAACAGGATTTATGATTCTTGCTGCGATAAGGATTGTTTGGAGGATCTGCGCGTTTATTTCACAAACACCGCTCAACCGATTATTGATGCCGCTTATACGGTGAAAGCACGGCAAGCAGAAGTCATAAACGCTTTTATTGATTGTGAACCGGTTCCCTTTAATCAGGGTTTTTATTCATTGGACATAACCTATTATTTTTCCGTAAAATTGGAAGTGTATACATCCCCGATAGGACGCCCCGCCTGCGCTGAGGGATTGGCAATAACGGGCAAAAGAGTTATACTTTATGGCAGCGAGGGTAATATAAAAGTATTCACAAACCATGAAAACGGTACGGAGCAAAGTTGTTCTGAATCAGGTTCGCGGCGATATATGCCCAAAGCAGTTGTTCAGGTCGCCACACCAATGATTTTAAGCGTAAAGTTCCAATCCAACGAAACCGGTATTGAAGAAGAACCGGTTGTTGTTCCTGCCGTTGTTTCACGGCGTTTCGAGGGAGAATGGGGTAGGATGTGCCCCGAAAAAACCGTCAGCGTGACGCTGGGATTATTCACGATCTGCCAGCTTGAGCGTGCGGTTCAGGTTATGATACCTGCATATGATTTTTGTATCCCTGACAAAGAACGCATATGCCGCAACGAAAGCCCCTGTGATATATTCGACAGAATAAAATTCCCTACGGACGATTTTTTCCCGCCGAGACTGGACGAAATGGGTCACAGCGGTTTTTAAAAAATCCACTCATACTAATCCCACATTAAAATCATCGTTTCAAACTTCGTTCGTTATTCGTTTTTCTTAAAAAACTACTCACTCGTTTTCAACGGTTTTTAAAATGGGATTAGTATCAATC
>WRKL01000047.1 GCA_009778115.1 Oscillospiraceae bacterium
ATCACAAACGGGGTCTGCATATATTTCTGTATGGAGGCGCTGCGAATGAGTGTTGTAAAATATCCTGTTTTATTTATTGTGACAGCCCTTGTTTGCTGTATGTTTTCAACTAACGCAATTGCAAACACAGAAAATGGGATTGTGGACGAAGAAGCGTTTTATGACAGCGACATATTATCGGATATTATTTCGGATGATATTAATTCGCACACCCCCGGCACAAATGCGGATCAGGCAATAGCGAAAGAAAAAGCCGCGGCACTGGACAGCGGTATTTCCGCTAAAGCCGCGATACTTGTCGAAGCCCTGACAGGACGGGTTCTTTACGCGAAAAACGAACATACCCGTCTTCCGATAGCAAGTACGACCAAGATTATGACAACACTTTTGACACTCGAAAGCGGCGGAATGCAGGAAACAGGATTGGACGAATACTTTAAAATAGATGAAAATTCTATCAAAGTAGAGGGTTCGTCAATGGGTTTGCTGCCCGGGGACAGCATTACAAAACGGGGACTGGCTTATGGTATGCTGCTCGCTTCCGGAAACGATTCCGCAAATGCTGCGGCAGTGAAGCTGGCAGGCTCACTTCCGGCATTTTCAGAAATGATGAACCGGCGTTCCCGCGAAATCGGAATGACGAACACAAACTTTGTTACTCCCTCGGGGTTAGATGCACCCGAACATTATTCAACCGCCTATGACATGGCATTACTGGGCAGGGAAGCGATAAAAAATCCGGATTTTCTGTCGATATGCCAGCAAAAAACAGCCTCGCTCGAATACGGGAATCCGCCGTATAAACGCTGGTTGAAAAATCATAACAGAATGCTCCGGGAATACACGGGTTGCTTCGGGATCAAGACCGGATTCACAAAAAAATCCGGAAGATGTCTGGTTACCGCAGCGGAAAGAAACGGCGTAAGGCTGGTTGCGGTAGTGTTGAACGCACCCGGCGACTGGAGCGATTCAAAAAGATTGATGGATTATGGTTTTTCCGTCGTTAAACTGGAAACTATTGAAGTTGATGTTTCGGATGTTGAGGTCAATATTACCGGGGGTTTGCTTCCGATTATAAAAGTCGAGCCGGCGCAGGAATTAAAAGCGCCGATAACAGAGCGGCAAAAGGCGGAACTGACACGGGTTGTAAAACTTCGGCAGTTTTATTACGCTCCGGTTGCGGCGGGCGATATTTTAGGGGAAGTTTGTTATTATCTTGACGGCAAGAACGGGAAAAGCCGTGAATTGATAGCATCTGCGGCGTTGTTGGCAAAAAATTCTGCGGATCGGAAAATTACCGAAATAAAATTAAGCTTATGGGAAAAGCTGGGCGGCTTTTTCAGCCGGCTTTTTTGAATTAACAAAATAGAGGTTATATGGAAAAAATAAGAATACAAAAGATAATTGCGGATTCGGGGTTTTGCTCAAGGCGCAAGGCGGAAGAATATATAGAAAAAGGGCTTGTAAGGGTTAACGGACGCGAAGCAAAAACCGGGGATAAAGCGAGCCGGGACGATCTTATTACGGTTAACCGTGAAAAATTGGAAAAAAAGAAATTGCGCAATTTCTATTATATTCTGCACAAGCCGCGTGGGTATATTTCCACATTAAACGACGAAAAAGACAGACGGTGTATAGCTGAACTGATAAAAGAAATTCCGCATCGGGTTTTTCCTGTGGGCAGACTGGACGTAAATTCTGAGGGTATGATGATCCTGACTAATGACGGAGAGTTTGCAAACCGGCTTTCTCATCCGTCCTACAAAATAAAAAAAAGCTACAGGGTAACGATACGTCCTGCGATTTCCGATGAGCAGTGCGCGGCTTTATCAGCGGGTGTTATGGTAGACGGGAAAATGACCGCCCCGTGCGCAGTTAGTGTTTTGCATAAAGAACAAGGCAGGACAGTTTTAGGGATTATATTGCAAGAGGGACGCAACAGACAGATCCGTAAAATGCTCGATTCTTTAAATATAGAGGTAGCGCGGCTCAAACGGATCGGATTCGGAAGTTTGAAACTGGGGATGCTTAAACCCGGAGAATACCGGGAACTGACAAAATCGGAGCTGAAAATGCTGCAAGAAAATAACCATTCATCAGTTTAACCGATGAATGGTTATTTTTAAGGGATGTGAAGATTGCTGTGTTAACGGAGCCTGTAATATTTCAGGTACGGCGATAATTTTTTAAGACTCCGGTTAATAGCGCGGGAAGCAGTACTTTTGTTTATGCCCAGCTTTTTTGCTATCTGCGGAGTATTCAATCCGTCGATGTAGTATAGCTCTGTAATTTGCAGCTGCCGCAATGTGAGCGTATCCTTCATCATTTCCTTAATTTCCCGCAACGCTTGATTTCGGCGCATCGTGCCGGTATACTCTGGCTTTGGGACATTGTTTTTGTCCTCAATTTCAAAAAACGAGAACGTATGTAATATTTTCATTTCAACAAACCCATCCTGCGCGCATATTTCCTCAGGTGCCCCGCTGTCCGTATCAGCGAATTATATTCGGTGGAAATCACATTGATGCGGGAATATATTTTGTCGCCCACAATATAATCGCCGTTTTTCATGCGCTTTTTTAACTCCTGTTTTCGCCGCATCAGCTCCTTAGCTGTTTTTGTGTATTGATCCGCCAGTTGATTAATATTCATTATATAACACCCCTTCAAAAATTTGTGCGCGATAATAACATGGTTTTTTCAGGCTGTCAACTTTTTTAATTTTTTTGTTTTTCACATCCCCCTCCGGCCAAAAAGCAACCTATGCAGATTATCGCTGTCTTCAGGCTGCCGATCGTCATTTTTTACAAATAAACCGGCTGTTTGAAGATAACTTAAAACTACACAGGAACGATTGCAATAATTGTCGAAAACGAGGAAATAAGATAGAAGCGTGCAAAAAAAAGAGTTACCGCATAATTTGAAATATGCAGTAACTTTTTTGTGTTTTTAAATATTAAAGAGATTCCATATTAAAGGGGTGGTGTAAAAAAATAAAAACCGCTAAAAATCAAGAGCAATATTTTTTGCGTTTTTGCGGGCGACTTTTTCAACATTCTCAATAATTAAAATTTGTTTCATCCCAGAAACCTTCTTTCTCGCCCGTTATAAATCAAAAAAACCCACTTTGAATCAGAAGAAACAAGGTGGGCTTTATAATTGATTTACTATCTCTTTGAAAATTGAGGTGCTCTGCGTGCGGCTTTCAATCCGTATTTTTTACGTTCTTTCATTCTTGGGTCGCGAGTTAAAAACCCTGCTTTCTTTAATGTCTTGCGTAAATCACTGTTGAACAACAACAATGCCCGCGAAATACCGTGACGGATGGCGCCCGCCTGTCCTGTCACGCCGCCGCCGTTAACATTGCATTCAATATCGAACTTACCGATCGTTTCGGTAATATCCAAAGGCTGACGTACTACAAGCTTTAATGTTTCCAATCCGAAATACTCGTCAATGTCCCGGTTGTTTATTTTTATCGTTCCGCCGCCGTTATAAAGTCTTACTCTGGCGACTGATTGTTTACGGCGACCCGTTCCGTAAAAATATGGTCTTTCATCATACATAATTCTTGTTCCTCCTAAAATTCCAATGATTCCGGTTTTTGAGCCGCATTGCTATGTTCTGCTCCGCGATATACACGCAGACGCTTAAGCATTTTATCGCCCAGCTTTGTTTTTGGCAACATACCTTTAACCGCAACCATCATGGCTCTTTCCGGTTTTTGGCTCATAAGCTTATCGTATGTGATTTCTTTTAATCCGCCAATCCAGCCTGTGTGCCATTGGAGCTTCTTTTGGGTGAGTTTTTTCCCGGTAAGGGCAGCTTTTTCACAGTTGATAATAATCACATGGTCACCGCCGTCAACATGCGGCGTAAAGGTAGGTTTGTGCTTGCCTTTTAAAAAGTGCGCTGCTTTAACCGCAACCCTTCCCAGCGGTCTCCCTGCCGCATCCAGTACATACCATTTGCGGGTGACATCTTGTGGTTTTTGCATAAACGTTGACATTCCTAAATCCATCCTTTTTGTATAATCGCTGTATAAGCTGTATAATTAATCTCGTGCGAAACATTATATAACACAATCATCCCGTTTGTCAAGTGTTTTAGTGAAGAAAAACATTTTCTTGAAGATTGCAGGTTAAATTGTCCGGTTTCAGACCTTGGAATATTTATATTTTGAACAACCAATTAACACCGGATTTATCCCGTAAGTTTGCGGTTAAATGGGTTTGGTTTTTATTAATTCGTTTAAAAAGCAATCCTTTCCCGTTGGAATAAATCCGGTGTAAACTATTTCCCAACGGAAGGGGTAAGAAATTATACCGGTTTATTTTTTAACAAAATAAAATATGTAATTCCGCCCGATATAACAATGACGAAAAGATCAATCAGCGCAAACGGGAGGATACCGAGCGGCTCAAATAAAAATCCGCTCCCGAATTTGAACAGTACCCCGCCCATTAAGATAAGCTCTCCCACATACATTAAAAAGGTGAAAATCGCGGCGATTAAGGCCGGAACTAACCGGGATACTATCGGTTTTTTGAAATATAACAAGCTGCCTGCATACACCCCGGCGGTCAATCCGAACATAATAAAAAACGCGCTCATCAGCCAGCTCGACACCGCCGAAATGTTCAACTCTCCGGTGCGGTAGAATGCTGTAAAACAGGCGAAAACACAAAGACCGATAAATATGCCGACTGCTGCCGTTTGGATAATCAACGGCTTTTTGTTATGATAATTTTTTTCACGAATCATTTTCCCAAACCCGTAAACAACGCCGATAACGGCAAGGACAATTAAAATCGCAACCAAATAAAAATGGATTTTGAAAGCGGGGTTGTATCGTTCAGACAAAGACTGACCGATTGTTTCTTTATACTCAATAGTTTCCATCGCTTCCGGTGTTGTAATACAAAGATATGTTTGCCATGCACCTATATCCGCAGTACCTTCTTTTATGCTGAACACCGTTACTTGCTCAAATAATAACTCAAAAAGCAAAAACACCCCTGTGCCCAAAATCGAAATAACGGGCAGCGAAAACTTTCTGCAAAACTTGACCGCAACCGGCAACAGAGCGACCGATATAATCAACGCAATTGCAATCGGTGTATAAGGTATTACATATTTTGGGTAATCTGTGGTGTTCACATACCCGTCGCGAATATATGCCGTTAAAATCTGTGCCCCCATCATCAGGGGATAAAACGACAACAGCAAGACGAAGCCCAACGACAAAAAATAATAACTTTTATTTGTGAGAAATAGTTTTTTCAAATAAAGTTCCTCACTTTCCGTAAAAATTCCAAACAGGCTTCTCGTTCTTGCGCTATTAGACCTTCTCATATGCTATCAAAATAGTCTGAGGATGTCAATCACAATTTTTTAATTATGAACATTTTATAAATTTTGGACAATTAAAGTTTCAGCTGAAGTCGAAGAAAATAATTTTTAAAAATACTTGCTTTTTTTATTTTTTTCTGTTATTATGTTCCGGGATGTGTATTAAGTAATGTTTTCGCAAAGCGAAAATTCAAACTGTCGCCGGAATAGCCGGGGAATAGCCGGATCATTGCGGTACGGGCTTATGTAAACGGCGAATACAATTTTCAACGAAGCGTGAGATGTTCTCACAATTTATGAAATCAATTTTTGATTATGTAAATGGTTAAATGCGTTGGTTTCACTTTAGCTTACAAAGCGATCGTCTTTCAAAAGAATTTCGCTTTCCACCATGATAAAAGCGGAAACATCCCGGCTTCGTTGTACCTGTTAAAACTATAGGGAGGTGTTTGTGTATGGCAAAATGTGACATTTGCGGCAAAAGTGTAAGTTTTGGAATAAAAGTTTCGCACTCGCATCGCAGGAGCAACAGAATGTGGAAACCAAACGTAAAAAAGCTGAAAGCGGTTGTAAACGGAACCCCTTGCCGTGTCAGTGCCTGCACTCGTTGTATGCGTTCTAATAAAGTTTCGCGTGCGGTATAAAGGTGTAACGGATCGTAAAAAGTGGGTGGCGCAGAAATATTTTTCGGGGTTTGTTTGCCGGGCTTTAGCTTAGGCATAAAAAAACGTCAGCGTTTCCCATCGTGCTTGCGTAGCTCAGTTGGTAGAGCAGCTGATTTGTAATCAGCAGGTCGGGGGTTCGAATCCGTCCGCAAGCTCCATCAATCCGGCAAATTAAAGCAGTATTTGGTTTTAAAATCAGAACCGGTTGCTAAGCCTTGTATGTCCGCACCCAAAGCGGCTTTTTATTATTAATCAGTTTTAAAGAATGCCGTTTTTACGGCGTTCTTCTCTGTTTTACAACCATATGTACGAAAGAACTGCAATAGACTTCCTCGAAAATCACTTCGCAACGTTATGATCTGTGTTCATACATCACGTTTTAATTCCCGAGGAGGTCTAATTAATATACGGATGTTTTGTTAAAATAATGTTAAATATTTTAAGGAGAAAGATGATTCTATGTCGTGCAAATATATTTTTATCACCGGCGGCGTTGTGTCCGGGCTCGGAAAGGGAATAACAGCCGCATCACTGGGCAGACTTCTGAAGAACCGCGGATATCGCGTGACCCTGCAAAAGTTTGATCCGTATATCAATGTCGATCCGGGTAAAATGTGTCCGTACCAGCACGGAGAAATTTTCGTTACCGATGACGGAGCTGAAACCGATCTTGATATAGGGCATTATGAACGATTCGTTGATGAAAACCTTTCGGTCAACTCCAATATAACGGCAGGAAAGATTTATTGGAACGTTCTGAACAAAGAGCGTGAAGGTAAGTACTGCGGAAAAACCGTTCAGGTTATACCTCACATCACCAACGAAATCAAAGACCGCATTTATCGTGTCGGCAAGGGCGGAGCGGCGGATGTAGTCATAACCGAAATAGGCGGCACGGTAGGCGATATTGAAAGTCTTCCGTTTTTAGAAGCGATAAGACAGGTTTCTATAGAATTAGGACACGAAAACGCTCTTTATATGCACGTTACTTTAATTCCGCATATAGGCACTTCCAAAGAATTGAAATCCAAACCCACACAGCATTCGGTAAAAGAACTCCTTTCGCTGGGTATACAACCCAATGTTATCGTATGCCGGACCGAACAAGAGCTTCCCAAAGACATGATCGAAAAAATAGCCCTATTTTGCAATATACGCAAAGAGGATGTTATACAAAACTTAACGGCACCGAGCCTTTATGAAGTTCCGTTGGTTCTCGAAAATCAAGGACTTGCGGAAGTTGTTTGTCACTACCTCAAGCTGGAAAACCATACTCCGGATCATTCGGAATGGGAAGAAATGCTTAAACTTAGTAATTCTGCCGGCAAGCAAGCGGTGATTGGTATTGTGGGCAGGTATGTAGAATTACCGGATGCGTATCTTTCGGTATGTGAAAGCCTGCGGCACGCCGGTATCGACTGCGGCGTAAGCGTAGACATAAAATTTTTCAGTTCTAACGAAATCACGGATGAAAACGCCGCTTCAGCACTCGGGGAATGCGGCGGTATATTGGTTCCCAGCGGATTTGGCGAGGATTGCGGAATTCAAGGGAAAATTGCCGCTATCCGTTACGCGCGCAAAAACAATATCCCATTCTTTGGGATATGTTTGGGGATGCAAATGGCAATATGCGAATTCGCACGCAATGTCATGGGGTACGAAACTGCGAATTCCAGTGAATTTGATCCGGACACGAAATATCCCGTAATTGACTTGATCCCCGAACAGGATGAAATAGAGGAAAAAGATGCAACTATGCGCAAGGGTCTGTATCCCGCCAAGCTTGCCGAAAACAGTCTTTGCAAAAAATTGTACGAAACCCCGCTTGTATATGAAAGACATCGGCACCGATATGAATTTAACAATACATACCGCAGGGAGTTTACAGATGCGGGAATGAAATTTTCCGGCACATCGCCGGATAACCGCTTGGTAGAAATCATCGAATTGAAAAACCATCCGTGGTTTATGGGCGTTCAATTTCACCCCGAATTTAAAAGCCGTCCGAATCGCCCGCACCCGCTGTTTGTGGGTTATGTCGGTGCTGTCGTGAATGCGAAATGAGGTCTTGGCTTGAAACAGTTGTGGCGAGTCGCTAAAGAAGCTAAAAAGTATAAATGGCTGTTGCTGCTGGGGATGCTTTCCACCCTGGTGCTGATTTTTTTGAATCTGGCAGCTCCCATGTTTTTGGCGAGGATAACCGGAATTGTGGAGCAAGGTGTCACAAGTTCGGGAATGTACGATATATTAAGACTGACACTAATAATTCTGATTTTATATATTGTGCGTGTCGTGTTCCGTTTTCTCAGCAGTTATATTCCTCACAAGGCGGCATGGAATCTTGTGAAGGATATGCGCATGAGGGTATATAACCATATACAAGGTTTTTCGATGAGCTTTTTTCACGATAAACAAACCGGTGACCTGATGAGCCGTGTGGTCAACGACACTGCTACTTTTGAACTTTTATACGCTCATATAATGCCTGAAACCGTGACCAATATGGTGACTTTGACAGGCGTAACGATAATATTATTTTCGATGAACGCAAAGCTTGCGCTTATGACCTGTATACCTATTCCGCTAATACTGGCGGCGGCATGGTTTCTTATGAAAAAGGTTCGCGGCAATTTTCGTAAAATGCAGGAAAATCTGGCTGAACTCAATTCTCAACTGCAAGACAATCTTTCGGGAATTCAAGAAATCCAAGCTTTCTGTCAGCACGAAAAAGAAAGTGACCGGGTAAACAAAAGAGCGGAAAGTTTCACTGTGCATATGCTTAAAGCGTTGAAGCTATCCGCTATATTTCATCCGTCGGTTGAATGGTTAACTTCGATGGGCACGGTGATAGTTGTGGGATACGGCGGTTTTTTAGCGTATACCGAAGGATTATCCGCCGAGAGTATAGTGGCGTTTTTATTGTATCTTGCGTTATTTTATGCACCTATAACCGGACTGTCTCAATTGCTCGAAAACGCTCAGCACGCTTTTGCCGGGATAGAGCGTGTTTTGCAAATACTTGATGTGCATTCCGAAGTCAAGAATAAACCTGATGCAAGAGAACTGCCGGATATCGAGGGAAAGATTGAATTTAAAAATGTATCTTTCAGTTATACCGATGATGTTCGGGTGCTCGACGATGTTTCTTTTGAAGTTTTACCCGGACAAATGGTTGCGCTGGTCGGACCTACCGGTGTCGGCAAAACTACGCTGACCCAGCTTGCGGCACGTTTTTATGACCCCACAGAGGGCAGTATCTTTATAGACGGTCATGACCTTCGTGACGTTACACAGAACAGTTTGCGCTCCCAAATATCTATTGTGCTGCAGGATACTTTCTTGTTTAACGGCACAATAGAGGAAAACATAGCGTATGCCAAACCGGGCGCATCCCCTGAGCAAATCGAACATAGCGCGAGGTCCGCGGGTATATATGAGGACATACTCGAAATGCCCAAAGGGTTTCAAACCGAAATAGGCGAACGCGGAGTTAAACTTTCGGGCGGTCAAAAACAAAGGCTGGCAATCGCCCGCGCTATAATACGAAACGCGCCGGTATTGATTCTGGACGAAGCAACCGCATCGGTTGACACCCAAACCGAAGCGAAAATCCAAACCGCTATACAAAATTTGAGCGGTTCGCGCACCGTCATCGCTATAGCGCACAGACTATCGACAATAAAGCACGCCGATGTGATACTCGTGCTGGATGAAGGGCGTGTTGTCCAAAGAGGTTCACATGATGAACTTGTGAAGCAGGACGGTATGTATAAGAAGCTTTGGGCGCAAATCAGCGTTTGACAAAAACCTGCGTGCATGATAAAATTATCGTCATAATAAAGAATATTAATTTGAATTAAACATATAGATAAAAATAAAAGGGGTGCGGTCTTTGTTTTTCAACACCCCCATAAAATAAATTCATATTTCAGGAAAAGCAATAAACCTTCCCGGAAATTAAAACGTGATGTATGAACACAGATGATTTTTCGTCAAACAAGGCAATTTTGACGAGAATATCATGGATATTTGAGGATAAATTAACACCGTGTGACGGGAAATCTTCCGTTCATACGTCG
>WRKL01000048.1 GCA_009778115.1 Oscillospiraceae bacterium
TGTTATACTAATCCCACATTAAAATCATCGTTTCAAACTTCGTTCGTTATTCGTTTTTCTTAAAAAACTACTCACTCGTTTTCAACGGTTTTTAAAATGGGATTAGTATTAAGTTTTGATAATATTTCGCACCGCGCAGGATTCCGTCCTGCGTGGGCTTGCGTATACCGAGGTAGATTTGACGATGTACTGACAGAGCCGACAAGTTAATGTGTGGAGGACAATAATGATTCATATTAAAATGATAAAATTGCCGGACGAAAAAACAGCAATCACATTAAAAATCATGCACTCGCTTCCGGTCTGGTTCAGTCCGCCGGAGAGCATAGAGAAACACGCGATTACCCATAGAGATTACCCATTTCTTGTTGCGTTTGATGATGATGCGCCTATTGGGTTCACCACACTCAAAATCCATAACAAATATACCGCAGACATATACAACATGGGAATTTTAGAGCAGTATCACCGACGGGGAATCGGCAGACAGCTTGTAGAATCCGCAGAACGATATTGTACTGAAAACGAGCTTCTGTATCTGACCGTAAAGACTTTGGATTCGTCAGCGGAGTACGAGCCTTATAATCGGACGAGAGCGTTTTATTTGAATATGGGATTTACTCCGCTTGAAGTATTTACGACGTTTTGGAATGAGGAAAACCCCTGTTTGTTTTTGGTGAAACGATTAGACAATAGCGATACGAAAGCGGTTTTGGATAAATGCTGATACGATGAGCAACCGAACAAGACCTCTGTTTATCGGTAAACTTTGTTTATCGGTAAATAAGCAAAAACATAAATCAGAAATCGGGACAATTAAGGGGATATTGAAAAAGTCGCCCGCAAAAAATACAGCGGCAATATTCTCGCCATATTTCACAACTTGATTTTTAGCGGTCTTTGTTTTTCAACACCCCCATTAAAGTTTCAATCGAAGTTCGGATCGTTATCGTCCTTTTCGGTATTGACAGTTTTGTATTTTTCTTTTAGTATTAACAGATACCGGGTGAGTTGTTCCGGAACCGGAATTCCCATATCCGCCGCATTTTCTATGACCGAAATTATTTCATTGACAAAAAAGAATCCGATAACGGCATTGCGTACAGGTGCGAAATCTCCCGTTACCTGCTGGGTAAGATGTGCCGCCGCTACAATCGACATCATTACGACCTTTTTGCACACTCCGCGCATACACAGATTGCTGGATAACCGGCGGTTGTGTATGGCCTTTACGATCCCTGCGACAAAATCAATTGCGATCGCAACGAGCAAAGCGGTAAACAGCGCATTCAGCTCGCCGAACAGAAAGCTTGCAGCTCCGCCTAAAAAACCTCCGATAAAACTGAAAATGTTTAGCTTGGAATCCGTCATTGATATAAACCCCCTTTATATAGCACCGAAAAATTAAAAAAGTTGCATAAAACAATGCAACCGTAATTGTAAATAAAATGTAAATTCGCACCCTTTTGTGCGTTGGCAGACAGGGTGAAAAACCGAAGGGACGTTGATAAAGAGTGAATCTCCCGGGCACAATAGCCGCCGTAGCTTCTTCAGCTATCAGGTCGGCGATATCGGTTGTCAGAATATCAGGAAAGGATGCCTTTTCTATTGCGGACAAAGTATTTACGGGGATTTCGGGGAAAAAGCTTTCCGCCTGTCCCGGCTTTACAGCGCGGCTGGGAAAAATCTGCGACAATAAAAATAAAGAAATCGACGAAGTAATAGCGACGGTTTATCGTGCGCCCAAAAGCTATACCGGTGAAGATTCGGTGGAATTTTCCTGTCATGGCGGAGAATTTATCGTCAAGCGAATACTGGAAGCAGTAATAAATGCCGGAGCCGGAATAGCGCAGCCGGGAGAATTCACGCGGCGCGCTGTTATGTCAGGAAAACTTACCCTGACCCAGGCAGAAGCGGTCAACGAGATGATATGCGCGCAAAACGATTCGGCGCACAATGCGGCCTTAAGTCAGTATGACGGCGCACTGCTGCGGCGTATAAATTCGATCAAAACAAAGCTTGCAAGGCTTTCTGCAGAGATAACCGCCGATCTGGAGTTTCCGGAGGACGATATAGACAGAACGGATATATCGGTGAAGATAGAAAAGCTGCACACAATAAAATCACAGCTGGAAGAAACGATTGCAAGCTATGACCAAGGCGCGGTTCTGCGCAAGGGTGTGCCGGCGGTAATTGCAGGGAAACCCAACGTCGGAAAATCCACATTGATGAACCTGATCACGCAAAAAAACAAGAGCATCATAACCGAATATGCCGGAACTACCCGCGATATTATAGAGGAAACCGTGGACATTGGCGGGCTTCTGCTTAATATAGCGGATACCGCGGGGATCAGAGAAACCGGGGACGACATAGAAAAAATAGGTGTCGGGCTTGCACGCAAGCGGATTTCGGACTCCCAGCTTGTTATAGCGGTATTCGATGTTTCCGAACCGTTAGACAGCGAAGATTTTGATTTTGCCGCCAAGCTGGATAAGACCCGGACCTTAGCGGTGTTCAATAAATCCGATCTTGCGCCGCAGGCAAAAATTACCCGGCTTGAGTTTGAGCATCATATATATATGTCTGCGGCAAACGCCGAGAGCCCGGACGAGCTTTACCGGAAAATTTCAGAAATGGTGGTTGACCGCGAATTCGACCCGGACAGCGGAATAATCTTTTCGCTAAGACAGCTGGAGTGTGCGAAACGCGCATCCGTCTCCGCCGCCGAAGCCGTCTTTGCTCTGGAATCCGGTTTGGAGGATGCCGCCGCCGTTTGCACCGAAACCGCCGCCGCCGCATTGATGGAGCTTACGGGCGAAAGAATAACCGAAACTATATTGGATGAGATATTCTCAAAGTTTTGTATCGGGAAGTAGAAATTGATTTTCCTTCCAACAACCGGTGATCATTAAAGAAGCAGACAGCAAGCCGTTCCCCGCAGCCGAACACGGGGAGCGGCTTGTTTTTGATGCGAAAACACTTCTATACCGATTCCGACAAGAAATGCAGACAAAAAATATGCAAAGCCATATGTCAGAATTTTTGCCTGAATTTCAGGCGTTTCCCGGGTTGGGATCAATATGAAAATTAAAATTATCGCAAAATATTTTTTTTAACCCTTATGTTTTTTAAAATCCTGCCGAAATATATTTCAGAAGGCAAAAAAAGAACAAACAGAAGACATCCTGACAGGGAAATTTTACCCTCTTTGAAGATGAAGGAGAGCACGGAAGCTCGCAAGGACTGACAGCAAAGATGCAAGGAAGCAGATTCGACGTACGACATATCAATATGACAAAATGAGAACTGCGCATGGAAGCGCGGTACGGGCGGCACGGAAGCCGGACAATTAATTATTCTGTTTGCTCTGGGGGGACATGGATAGTACCCCCGTAAAAAGTAATAAGCTTGTGAAATATTTATAGGACTCAGCCCTGTTAAGGGACGAGGGTCTTCCATCACAGGCGGATTAGTAAAATGCAGGGAGGCATTTATTAATGATCATTCAACACAACCTAATGGCATTGAACGCTTACCGTCAATTGAACGGTAACAACAGCGCACTGGCAAAAAACCTCGAAAAACTTTCGTCGGGCTATCGGATCAACAGAGCGGCCGACGACGCGGCGGGACTTGCGATTTCCGAAAAAATGAGAGCGCAGATCCGCGGACTTGAAACGGCGCAGAAGAATGCGCAGGACGGCATATCCCTTATTCAGACAGCAGAAGGCGCAATGACAGAAGTTCACGCAATGCTTAACAGAATGGTAGATCTGGCTACCCAGGCGGCGAACGGCATTTATGACGATGCTGTCGATCGTGCTGCCCTGGACAGAGAATTCCAACAGCTGAAGGACGAAATCGACAGAATATCTAAATCTACCAACTTTAACGGACTTAACCTGCTGGACGGATCACTCGGATCCGGAAGCACAGGCGGCGGCGCTTTTAAAGTAAGCGGTGCGCTTACGAACTTATTCACCTTCGGCAACGAAAACCTCAACGCCGCAATCAAAGCGGAATACCAGACCAGCTCAAGCAACACCGCGAATATGATGAACGCATTGTCGGCCAGCTTAGGAGATACAGGCTTTGACGTGACCAACACCAACGAAGCGCAGGTGCGCGACATACTCAGCCGGGGACTCGGTTTCTCGCTGAAAGATTACGACATTACGCTCAGCAGCACATCCCTTATGTCAGGCGTGATAACCATGACGGCAAAACAAGCAGGCGCGGATGCAAACGTTGATGCGATCCTGTTACTTGCCAAAAACTTAGGCCCGGGCGGCGGCGGATTCCACACAGCAGTACCCGGCGCGGATTCCTACCGTGACATAACCATGGACATAGGCTATAAATTTGCAGACAGCAATCTGATAAACCAGACTGTCACAATCGCAGGAAAAATATATGAGTTTGTCGGTCAGAATATGCAGAATGAACTGGGCGAAGTGTTCGGCGACACATCCTCTCCGGCAGCGGCGAACGGTTCCAAGCTGGCGAACGGCAACTACGGTATCGACATTTCCAGCTCCTATCCTACCGGCTTTGACCTCGCACAAATCATAGCGGATGCCGTGAACAATGTTGAAAATACGGCAAGAGGACTTGACCCCTCCGCTGCTGATGCGTTAGTCTTCGCTACGGCTGACCCGGCTATCCCCGACAGATCTCCGGTAAGAATAACCTTCAATCTGCAAAACATGGGATTAGTTTCCTCTGCGGGACAGAATGCCGGCAGCAGAATCGGCGGCGGCGGTTTGAATCTGCAAATCGGCGACACCGGCGATGCATACAACGTCCTTTCCGTAAATGTAGAAGATATGAGCACCAAAGGACTTGGAATCTCTCATTTGAACATAGCGTCATACGAAGCCGCGGTAAAAGCGGTAGGCACAAACGCACAGCAAGCGGCGAGTGTAGCGGGCGTTCCCGGTTCCATTAAAGGCGCTATAAATATAGTATCCGCACAAAGAGCAGCCCTGGGTGCGCTCCAGAACAGACTTGAGCACACCATCAACAATATCGGCGTAACGACCGAAAACCTGACAGCAGCCGAAGCGCGTATCCGCGACACGGATATGGCGAAAGAAATGATGATGTACACCAAGAACAACATTCTGGTACAGGCTTCTATGGCTATGCTGGCACAGGCGAACCAGGTACCGCAAGGCATACTGCAGCTTCTTAGATAACAAGTAACAGGCATTAGCGGCATTATCGGTGATACGAGTCTGCGAACAACCTTATACCCTATACCCTTAATAACAACCCCCTAAATAAGTGTTTTTCGCAGACGAGTAAACCACCGGTTTTATACCACCACCAAAAAACCGTACCTTGAAAAATATATCTGATTTGTCGAAGCCCGTATACCCGTATACCCGTATACCCGTATACCCGTATACCCTTAAGCCCTTATACCCATATGCCCTTATGACATCTGTTGAACTTTTCACACCGAAGCACATCTGGGATATCAGGGGGGAACGGCTTCTGACATTCGGATTATACCGCGGGACAATGATCTGATTTCTTTCTTACTTCTCCTTTGGAAGAAAAGGGTCTGCGTCCGAAACGCGAAAATATAAACAAGTTCAGATTCTTAGGATTTTAAGGAAAATTTAAAAAGTATCTGCGTTTGGGTTGCCGGGGTCTGCTAACGACGGACTTACCGTGTACCCGAACGAGGTTGTGTGGATGAGCGAAACAGCGGAGCGCGGCGATCCCGATGCGCCGCCAAACTCCAACAATTACCGCGACGTACTGAGATGTCGCAGTTACCGCGCGACGACGTATCGAGGTCGTCACGCTCCGCGGATTTCGTCAAGTGTGTTTCGTGTATTAAGAGGTTTTTGCAATACAAAGCGACACACGGCAGACATACAACGGTACGCAACGGCTTGATTTTCCTTTGATATTTTCCCGCAGGCTGTATACCCGATACCGAACTCTTTAGGTTCCCGTAATTATGATGAACACTAAAAGCTCATCATGCTGCCGGTTTTTTAGGACGGCATAACGAGGGCGGCGGACCGGGTTGCAAACCGGATCCGGTGCTTGCTGTCCGCGAAAGATAACGGCGGCGGCGCGCGCAAGGGACACCATAGTTTATTATCGGTGAAAGCAAAGAGCGGGTAAAATATAAATTCCGGAAGGACACAGAAAGAAGAGTATTCGTTGTTTCGTGGCATCCCCCTCTGGGAGGGACATTAAATGCGAAATTAGAAATTAGAAATGCGAAGCATCCCTTGGGTAGCATTAGGTAACATTAAGGTTGCTTTAAGGTTCGGATTTTAGGTTTCAAGTTTAGCTTGTTCCCTCAAACAAAAGGGGATATGACGCGAAACATTAAGAAATGAAAAATTGGAAATTCATTTCTGATTTCTGGTTTCTAAATTGCTCTATTCCCTCTTAACGATAAGAGGGAATGGTATGAAACATTATTATATTCCCTCTTATAGGGAGATGACGCGAACCCTCGATTTCTATTTCTTTACTTCTGTGCCGGCCCGGAGATCTTTTAGCAGGGGACAACGGAAGTCCTCTTAAAAAATCGGACTGCGGTTTTCACACACCGTATGCCGAATTTAATGAAAAAAGGAGAAATAACAATGTCTTTAGTAGTTCAACACAACATTCCGGCGTTAAATGCTTATCGCCAATTCACAATGAACAACTCGGCTCTAGCGAAAAACCTCGAAAAACTGTCCTCAGGTTTCAGAATCAACCGTGCGGGCGACGATGCGGCAGGTCTTGCGATCTCTGAAAAAATGAGAGCCCAGATCCGCGGTCTCGAAACATCGCAAAAGAACGCATTGGACGGTATTTCACTGATCCAGACAGCAGAAGGCGCATTGACAGAAGTTCACTCTATGCTCAACCGTATGGTAGAACTGGCAACCCAGTCGTCCAACGGCCTCTATGACGAAATTGACCGTAAAGCAATGGACGATGAATTCCAACAACTGAAGCAGGAAATTGACAGAATATCTCAGGCTACCAACTTCAACGGTATCAACCTGCTTGACGGTTCGCTGGGAACCGGCTCAACCAGCGCAGGCGCGTTCAAAATCGGCAACGACCTTTCCGGCTTTTTGAAATTCGGGGAAAGCAATGACCTGAACCCTGCGGTAAAGTCTGAATACAGAGTTGATTCAGCGCACGCAGCAACCTTTGTTAAAAGTCTGGCAACTAAGGTAGGTTATGAAGGTTTAGATGTTGAAAACACCTCGGTTTCCGAAATAAAAAGCATACTCGAACAAGCGCTCGGGTTCAGTCTCAAGGATTACGACCTCGGAATCGGCTCGGATTCCAGCGGAAAAATAACTGACCTGACCTCTATGGGAGCGGCCGGAGCTATAGTTCTGCAAGCCAGAAAAGGCGGAATTGACCAAAACGTTGACCCGATCCTGCTGCTGGCAAAAAACCTTAGCGAAGGCAGCGGAGTGAGTACTGTATCCGCAGGCGGCGGTTTCTACCAAAGTGTAATCGGCGCGGATGCTTACCGTGATATGACGATCGAACTCGGCTTCAACGCATCGGATACCAATCTTATAGGTAAAACCTTTACCGTAGCGGGAAAAACCTATCAGTTTGCAGGTCAGAATGACGAAGTTTTGGCTCCCGATAGTGATGGCGCAATGGTAATGTCAAGACTGGACGGTGATATGGGCGGACGCAAGCTGGAAAACGGAAACTATGCCGTGGATATTTCCGGTGCCTACCCAACCAATATATCTCTTGCAAACGCTATGGCTGATGCGATCAACAATGCCGAAGTTTACAGCAGATATGGTGATGCTGCGACTCCTAGTGATTATATTAACTTTACTGACCCCAGCACTGATACGGATCCTGCTGTATTTTATTTTGCACAAGGTGTTGATGCGAACGTTGGTACAAAAGAATCCCCTGTCTTGGTAAAACTTGACCTGAGAAACCTCGGTTTGGTTGACGCTTTGGGTCAAAGAAGCGCAGGCGTTGGCAGTTCTGCGGGCGGATTAAACCTGCAAATCGGCGATACTGCGGACAAATACAATATCCTCGGTGTTAACATCGAGGATATGAGCACCAAAGGTCTGGGAATCGCAAATCTGTCGGTTGACACCTATGATAACGCTGTTAAAGCACTGGGTAAAAAAGAAGCACAGGGCGACATCGGCACAATCAAGGGCGCTATCAATACTGTTTCGTCACAAAGAGCGACACTTGGTGCGTTGCAGAACAGACTTGAGCATACGACCAACAACATTGGCGTAACCGTCGAAAACCTGACCGCTGCTGAATCGCGTATCCGCGACACAGACATGGCGAAGGAAATGATGGCATACACCAAGAACAGCGTATTAGGACAGGCGTCCATAGCTATGTTGGCACAGGCAAATATGCTGACACAAATGGCTCTCTCCATCATTCGCTAGGCAATAATGACTGTTGTGTTATTTCAAGCACAAAAGTTGTGAATTATCACAGAAAAAACCCCCGGCCATGCCGGGGGTTTTTTGCGCGCCCGGGGATGGATACCCACACCGGACCCCGGATGACCGGGGATGCAAACGGACGACCGTGGTCGGTCGTCCGTACAACCCACAATGTAGGGACGGTCACCCTGACCGTCCGCGTCGCCCCGCCCCCAAAATGTAGGGACGGTCACCCTGACCGTCCGTTCGACCGTCCGCGTCGCCCCCGACCGTCCGTATCGCCCCTGACCGTCCGGGGGTATTCTAACACAAAAATAGGGAATGGTGTTAGCCACTTCCCCTGTACACACAAAACCAGTAAAATGGAATTGATGAAACCCATTAACTGGAGGGTGTGTACAGGATGAGTGTAACAGGAAATGAAGTAAACTTCAAGGGTTTAGAGCAGGAAATTTTCAGGTTTGTGTGCGGGTTGGGCTGTGAATTGCTGAAAAACGCCTTGGAATCATATGATCGGACACTTACCGAAAACCGTGATTTCAAGATGTATCGCAACAAAGGATTGCGAAAAAGCGTCATAAAAACCGTGATAGGTGAAGTGGAATACCGCCGTACGATGTACGAAACGATCGGTGAGGACGGCACAAAACACTACGTCTACCTACTTGACGAGGCGATAGGAAAGACCGGCATCGGCTTTATGAGCGGGCTTTTGTCGGAGTTAACCGCCAAAGCCGCCTGCGAAAGCCCTTATCGGAGTGCGGCGCGGTCGGTGAGTGAGCTGACGGGGCAGACAATCAGCCACACAGCGGTGTGGAATGTCATTCAGGAATTGGGGTCGGGAGTGGATGTCATACTAATCCCACATTAAAATCATCGTTTCAAACTTCGTTCGTTATTCGTTTTTCTGGCAAGTTGTAAAATGAATTGCCCAACTCCATAAAAAAGACCCAAAGAGGTCAAAACCAGTTATACTTTAAGTTGCGAGACTAAAAGTGACTGGAGGAAACCAAAATGGGTCAAGGCAATGATAACACAATCAAGCGGAAATGGGAACAGTTAAGAGA
>WRKL01000049.1 GCA_009778115.1 Oscillospiraceae bacterium
CATCCTAAAATGTTGATTTGTTTGACCATTTCTTCCACCGCCTTACAAGTCATATTATAGCAGATATTGGTGTGCAGAGCAAGGGGTTTTTAGAGGTTGTCTATATACTATGCAGATGTTCAATGCCGGATTAACCATAATCCATATTACCGTTTGAACGCAACAAAAATTTAACAAATTCCCGCCCGCTTTTACTTGACACAAACGGGTACCATAAAAAGATTGATTCGGCAATTTTTTTGTGGTACAATATAAAATGTTGATGAATATCGGACAAAAAACATATCGAGGGATGTTAAAATCAATATTGAATAATCAAAATTAAATGAACCCAAACAAAAATTAAAAAGGTCGTAAATTGCCTTAAGGAATGTAGTTTTATATGGGAAAAATTAATGGAAATACAAAAGGACTCCGCCGTTCAAGTATCGAACAATTAGAAAAAATCTACGATATGGAAACAGAACGAAAACAATTTTGCACACCGGAAATGATCGAAGCACTCGCGGATTTTACCGAAGCTACCGGACGTGAAGCTATGGTCTACCTTGACCGCTCCGGGCGGGTTGTTACCGTTGCCGCAGGGGAACATGACCGCGTGAAACTTCCGGCTCTTAATCTGCGCCGTTCACAATTCCGATTATGCGGAATACGTTGCATCCACACACATCCGAAAGGCAGCAATTTATCGGATAAAGATTTACAAACACTAAAAAGCCTTCGTCTTGATGCTATAGCTGCGGTAGGTATATCCGGGGGAAAGCCTGTTGCAATACAGGTTGGAGTTTTAGATACGATGACGCCGGATAACGAATTTACCGTGAATTTGTTCGGTCCGTTCAATATTGACGTTATTCCGGATGATGAGCTTTGGGCGGAGATCCGATCAGCCGATGTGCGCATTCGTCCGGCTGAATCACAAAAAGCCGGAGCTGAAATAGCGCGCGCTATTTTGATCGGGATTGACGGCAATCAGGAATCCGGGGAATCCCCTTGTGCCCTTTGTGAACTTTCGCAGCTTGCAAACACCGCCGGCTTCATAATTGCGGGACATATGGTACAGCCACGAATAAAGCCTGACAATTCCTATTATTTTGGTTATGGCAAACTTCAGGATTTGATTTTTAAAATAGAAGCATTAAACGCGGATGCAGTTATTTTTGACGATGAACTCACTCCGGCTCAAATACGCAATATCCAAAAGGAACTGGGGAAAAAGATAGAGCTTATTGACCGGACGGCATTAATCCTTGATATATTTTCATCAAGGGCATCCACACATGAAGGACGGCTGCAGGTAGAGTTGGCGCAAACAAAATACTTGCTCCCGAGGATGATGGGTTTTTGGACTCACTTGTCACGAATGGGCGGTGGCGGCGGCAGCGGTAAGGGTGCGCGGCGCGGAGAAGGCGAAACACAGCTGGAAGCAGACAGACGGATTTTGCGCAAACGGCTCAACGAACTGGAAAAAGAAATTGATAAAATAAAATCAAGGCGTAATGTTCAGCGAAGTGCGCGGGAACGTTCAAATATTCCCGTAATCGCGATTGTCGGTTATACAAATGCGGGAAAGTCAACACTTTTGAACACTCTTTCGGGCAGTAACGTTTTAGCCGAAGACAAATTGTTTGCTACGTTGGATCCGGTTTCCCGGCGCGTGAATTTCGGTTCGGGTGATTTTTTGCTGGTAGATACCGTTGGCTTTATAAACAAACTTCCGCACGATCTTGTGGATGCCTTTCGTGCCACGTTGGAGGAAACACAATATGCCGATTTGATTTTGCATATAGTAGACGCATCTTCCGAAACGCAGACGCAGCAAATGGAGGTTGTCGGAGAAGTTTTGACCCGGTTGGGCGTAAACAATAAACCGATCCTGACAGTATATAATAAATGCGACCTTTCAAATAACCCCGGACCTTTGAGGCATAACGAAAATTACGTTGATGTTTCTGCAAAAACCGGAACGGGAATAGCAAACCTGAAAAACGCTATTTCGCAAAAGCTATCCGAAGCACGATGTGAAATTTCGGTTCTGCTGCCGCTTGATGCGGGTGCATTAGTGTCGCGTATTTATACAGTTGGACAAGTGACCGGCTGTGAATACCTGACAGACGGGATTTATCTTAACGCCGTCGTGACTTTGGAAGATTCCGCCCGTTTATGCGCATCGGCGACAAAGATTTATATGGGGGAGCGTTAAAAGTGCCGCCCGCAAAGGGGAGCGTTAAAAGTGCCGCCCGCAAAGGGGGAGAGTTAAAAGTGCCGTCCGCAAAGGGGAGCGTTGAAAAAGCCGCCCGCAAAACCCCCGTAAAAATTTAAAATCCCCAAATAAAATATCTTGCGTATTTTTTTTTTTGTGCTATACTGTATTTTGGGTGTTGTTTGGTAAGCACCTGAAAATATATGGAGGTATTAAAAGTTGAAAAAGATAACATCACTGATCATATTAATCGCACTGCTTGTTTTTGCAGCAGCTTGCGCTAAAGGGAATTCGGCGAGTGGGGACAGCGATAAGCTCGTGGAAAATGGCGACATTGTAAACATTGACTTTGTCGGTATGATAGACGGAGAGCCTTTTGAAAACGGGTCTGACGAGGGATTTGATTTAACTATCGGTTCAGGGCGGTTTATACCCGGATTTGAAGAACAAATGATAGGGATGAAAAATGGAGAAACAAAGGATCTCAACGTGCCTTTCCCTGAAGATTATGGTGTGCCGGAGCTTGCCGGGAAAGAAGCGGTATTTAGAGTAACGGTTAACTATATACAGGTTAAGGATACCGATCCTGCACGGACTGCGGCAAAGGGAGATACCGTGAATATCGACTTTATCGGCATGATAGACGGAGAGCCTTTTGAAAACGGTTCCGCTGAGGATGTTAATCTCAATATAGGTTCGGAGCGGTTTATACCCGGATTTGAAGATCAGGTAATAGGTATGAAAACAGGGGAAACAAAGGATATTAACGTGACTTTCCCTGAAGATTATGGTGTACCGGAGCTTGACGGGAAAGAAGTGGTATTCAAGGTAACGCTGAATTATTTCTTCGCCGGGGTTTAATAAAACGAAAATTAGAGGAGTGCTGCGGAATGAATATCGGTGATTTGAATTTTTCATCCGAAAATCTTATTCCTGCTATAATACAGGATTATTACACAAAGCAGGTGCTGACCCTTGCGTTCATGAACCGCGAGAGTCTTGAGATTTCGATCAAAGAAGGATATACCTGCTTTTACTCCCGTTCCCGGAAAAAGCTGTGGCGTAAGGGTGAGGAATCCGGTAACGTTCAGCGTATCGTCAACATAAAAAGCGACTGCGATGCTGATTCTCTGATTATCGAAGTAATCAAGCAAGGTCCCGCGTGCCATAAAGGCGGCGAATCCTGCTTTAACGATATTTTATATCAAACCGAAGAAAAATCCGACTTTTCAATAAATTCATTGTATAAAAAACTTTTAACCCGCAAGCAAGACCTCCCTCACGGGTCATATACAAGTTATTTGTTCGAAAAAGGTCTGGACAAAATCTTAAAAAAAGTAGGCGAGGAATGCACCGAAGTAGTGATCGCCGCTAAAAATCCAAACAAGTCAGAATTAATATATGAACTTTCCGACCTGCTTTATCATGCTCTGGTTTTGATGGTCGAAACCAAAGTCGCTCCGCAGGAAATTCTGGATGAACTGGAATCGAGAAGCAATTCCGGGAAAACATCCGACGATACTTAATTTAAGGGGATGGGGTAAATGAACTTTCCCTCCAACCTTCACACACACACCGTTTTTTGCGATGGCAAAAGTGATGCGTTCGAATTCGTGGAGAAAGCAATCGAATTGGGTTTTGTTTCGCTGGGATTTTCTTGTCATTCGAATACCGGGCGTTCTCAGGACGTTTGCATCACCCCCGAAAAACTAAAAGAATATCACCCGTATCTCGCCGGATTAAAAGCAGAATATTCTGATCGCATACAGATTTATACGGGTCGCGAGCTTGATCGAATATCCGATCCGGATGACGGGTATGATTATGATTTTACTATCGGTGCCGTACATTTCGTTTGTCTTTGCGAAAAACTTTACTGCATAGATAACGGACCGGAAATTTTTTCGTCTGCTTTGGCGGTATCACCCCCGGAGCATTTGGTTGCGGAATATTACCGGGAGCTGACAGATTGTGTCCTGGGCAGCAGCGGTGTTGTTCCCGATATAATCGCGCACTTTGATATAATTTTACTCGAAGGTAAAAAGTTTTTCGACCCGAATTCAGGTTGGTATAAAAATTTAGCCATACAAGCGGCAGATGCGGCAATCGGGGCGGGAGTTATAATAGAAATAAACACCGGAGGTCTTTGCCGCGGGTTTTACGACGATCTTTACCCGACCGGAAAGCTTTTGGATTATATGGTAGCGCGGGGTGCGGATTTTACCCTGGGTTCGGATGCACATCATGCCGGCGGGCTCGATTTTCATTTTCCCGAAACAATAGATTTGCTAAGGAATAAGGGTGTGAAGAGTTTGAAAATTCTTCGTGACGGCGATTTTTATGACTATATGATATGAGGACTGCGTTTTGAATTCTGACATAAAAAATAATCTTGCAAAGGGTAGCGTTGCCAAAAAATTGGCTTTTTTTACGTTACCCTTTTTACTTTCTAACCTGGTGCAAGCACTGTATAATGTTGCGGATATGCTCATAGTCGGCAATTTCAGCGGTGCCGCCGCTATGTCAGGTGTAAATAACGGAGGACAGATAACCTTTGTTCTAACCCATATTATCGTAGGTTTGTGCATGGGTGCAACTGTGCTGATCGGTCAGTATGTAGGTGCGAATAATGACGACGGGTTGAAAAAAACCCTGATGACAACGCTCACTCTGCTGTTTGCCGCAGCTGTCGTTATAACGATCGTTACCCTTATTTTCAAAAATGACTTTCTGCGTTTGATCCAAACTCCGGAAGAATCCTTTGCGGAAAGCGAAAGTTATTTAACGGTGACATCGATCGGATTAATTTTCATCTTTGGCTACAATGCTTTCGGTGCTATATTGCGCGGAATGGGGGATTCGAAGCGGCCTTTATATTTTGCGCTTGCGGCTTGCGTCACCAACATTATTCTGGATTTGATCTTTGTGGCAGCGTTCGGCTGGGGAACGTTCGGCGCGGCGGTAGCTACGGTTATTTCGCAGGCTTTGAGTATGTTCCTGTGTATATATTACATGAAGGTAAGTACTTTCCCTTTCGATTTTAGGTTGTCATCCTTTAAAATATATAAAAACACGCTGAAAATGATACTTAAAATAGGGATGCCGACCTGTGTGCAAAACGGGATAGTAAGTATTTCATTTCTCTTTATTGCCGGTATTGTCAATACTGTTGGCGGAACTGCGGGAGCCGCAGCAGCAGGTGCTGTGCTGAGGTTCAACAGCTTCGCTTTTATGCCTACACTTGCTATCGGGCTTTCAGTCGGGACGATGTGCGCGCAAAATATCGGCGCAAACCGTTTGGATCGCGCCGTCAAAAGCTGTAAGATCGGAATATTGTTTTCATTTATAATTTCAGGGGCTATCTTCGTGATGTCCCAGCTTTTCCCCGCACAAATAGTTTCGGTGTTCGGGGATGATCCGGAGGTTATCGCGTATGGTGTCGAGTATCTGCGTTCACTCAGTTACGATTACCTTGTAATTCCTTTTGTATTCTGTGTCAACGGATTACTTATCGGCGGCGGAGATACCGTTTTCACGCTGGTCAACAGTATACTCTCGTCGATTTTGTTTCGGATACCGTTGTGCTGGTTTCTTGGTATAACATTGGACTGGGGGCTTTTCGGTATCGGATTGGGTATTCCGCTTGCCGGCGCAGGGGTAACATTGATGATAATCGGTTATCTGTTAACCGGGCGTTGGAAACGCAATCTGGTAAAATAAATTAATTCAATGTTTCATAAGGCCAGTCTTCGATCCCGCCAAAATCGTAAACCTGTGTATAGCCAAGATCGATCAGCGTATGAGCGGCGGTTGCGCTACGGTAACCTCTGCGGCAATAGACCAGAATCAACGCATCTTTGTCGGACAAATCCGTTTCGGCACGCTCCGCTATTTCAAAATCAGGAATAAGCATAGCGTTAGCAATCCTTTGTTCGGCATATTCTTCGTCGGATCTTACATCCAGAATGATGCAATCCTCATTTTCATCCATAATTTTTTTTGCCTGTTCGGGCGATATTTTTTGATAACCCGTTACTTCAAAAATACTCATACTTGATGTTTCTCCGCGGCCGCTGTCCTCACCTTGCGGTAAATCCGATCCGCATGCACATAACATTGCTGCACACAAAACCGGTACAACGAACCTGACTGACAAACCGGGTCCTCCGTTAAATTTACCCGGACGGACTGCCGGTTGTTTTGATACTCTATTCCATTTCACCGCTGTCCACCTTAACCTTCATTTTAGCAACTATGCCTGTATGTAGTTTCAATTCAAAGTCGTATTCGCCGAACGACTTGATATCTTCATCCAGATGGATTTTGCGCTTATCCGCCTGAAAATTATATGCGAAACTTATCGCTGATGCGATCTCCTTTGCGGTAACCGCACCGAAAAGCTTGCCCGTTGCTCCTGCTTTAGCGGTAACCGTCACGGTTTTACCGGACAGTTTATCGGCAAGTTTTTTCGCATCCTCAATTTCCTGCTCGCGATGGAACTGTGCCGCTTTGTCCCGCGACTGCTTTTCCTTAACGATTTGTGCGGTAGCCGGAACAGCCAGCTTTTTGGGGAACAAAAAATTTTTGGCGTAACCGTCTTTAACCTTAACAATATCACCTTTTTTCCCCGAACCGCTAATGTCTTGTAATAATAATACTTCCATTTCGCACACCCTTTCTTTATACCTCCATGAGGATTGGTAATATTATGGGAGATCTTTTTGTTTTTCGATATATAAATGAACTAAGTTCGTTGCGCACAGCTGATTTTATTGATGTCCAGTCATAAAACGATTCGGTGAGGTTGTTCGATAAAATTGTTGTTATCACATTTCTCGCTTCGCCCATCAATTCTTCAGACTCGCGCACATAAACAAATCCCCGGGATATTATGTCGGGTCCGGCTAACACCGTTCCGGATTCTTTTTCTATCGTGGCGACAACAATAATCAACCCTTCCTGAGACAGAGCCCGGCGATCTCTCAATACGATCGATCCTACATCCCCAACACCCAAACCGTCCACAAAAATACGTCCCGCAGGCACCGTTCCGGTCACGCGCATATCTACATTGTCAAGTTCAATGACCTGCCCGATTTCCGCTATATGAACGTTAGACGGTGCTATTCCCATATCAATCGCCAGTTCCGCATGACTTTTTATATGTTTGTATTCACCATGAACAGGGATAAAATACCGCGGCTTGGTCAATGCTATCACCATTTTCAGCTCGTCCTGACACGCATGACCGGAAACATGGACATCGTACATCTTTTCGTAGACAACTTTTGCGCCTAAACGCATCAGGTCATTGATAACACGGTTGACATGCTTTTCGTTGCCCGGAATCGGTGTTGCAGAAATAATAACCATGTCCTCCGCTGTCGCCTGGATCGTCCGATGATCGTTGGATGCCATCCGGGAGAGTGCGGACATAGGTTCGCCCTGACTGCCCGTAGTTATAATGATGATTTTATCATTGGGATAGCTTTTTATGGATTCCGCCGATATTAGTATGTCATCGGGTACTTTTAGATAACCCTGTTCGATAGCGATAGCGACGGTGTTTTCCATGCTGCGCCCTGAAATGGCTACCTTGCGGTTATATTTTTTTGCACTGCTGATAATTTGCTGCACCCGGTGTATGTTCGAGGAGAAAGTAGCCACCATTATGCGGCGGCGGCCGGCGGATTTAAACAACAAATCAAAACTGTCGCCTACCGTCCGCTCACTGGGTGTATATCCGGGGCGTTCGGCGTTGGTTGAATCCGACAGCAACGCGAGAACTCCGCGCTTACCCAGTTCACCGAAACGCGCCAAATCAATAATGCCGCCCTCTATCGGAGAATAATCAACCTTAAAGTCACCTGTATGGATAACAATTCCCGCCGGCGTGTGTATAGCAAGTCCTATCGCATCGGGTATCGAATGATTGACCAGAATAGCTTCCGCAGACATACAGCCGAATTTTATCATGTCGCGCGGGGTTATAATGTTCAGATTTGCGCTGGATAAAATGCCGTGTTCTTTCAATTTGCCCTCAATAAGCCCGATAGTTAATCTTGTTCCGTAAACGGGAAGATTAATCTTTTTCAAAAGATACGGTATCGCACCGATGTGATCCTCATGTCCGTGAGTGATTATTATTCCGCGCAGACTGTCCGCATTGTTTTCCAGATAAGTAAAATCCGGCAACACCATATCCACGCCGTACATATCAGCTTCGGGAAAAGCCAAGCCGCAATCCACAATAAATTTGTCCTGTCCGCATTCGAATACAGTCAAATTCTTGCCGATTTCGTTGAGTCCGCCCAGCGGTACGATTTTCAGCGATATTTTACGAGCCTGCCGGGTTTGGCGTTTTTGTTTTTCTTTAGGATCCTTTTGTGTTGGTCTTTTTTTCGAATTGGCCGCTTTCTTTGTTTTATCCGGGTCTTTCCCTATCCCGGACGGTGTGTGCGCTCTTTTTTTTGTTTGAGCGGTATCTGAAAGGGTGTTCATTTTTGTCCGGCTCCCCGGTTTTTCTTGTTTTACGAGTTTTTCTCTTGTTGTCACGCTAACCTCCATATAAATACTGAGTACAACAGATTAAATACGAAATACATATGAAATCGTGAGTGCGCTGTCCGTTGCCGAAATTAAAAATTTCCAAACGGTTTCGCCGCAAACAACGGTTCTTTCGGAATTTCTTAAACGCACGGCACTATCAGCACTATCGGCACTATCGGCGCTATGTAAGAATACAAATAATATTCCGAATTGCAAATTGTATTAACCTAACGTACAAATATAATATACCCATTGTATATTATATTTACGCAAAAGTCAACCACTTTTTTCTTTTGGGTCACGACTTCCGCATGAATGTTCATTCCAAGCAAGAACAAACGGGAGTATAATTTTTCTAAGTCTCTAAAATCTGCCCGAAATATTTTTGGGGATTACAACAAATCATAAATCTTTTCTTGCTCAAGC
>WRKL01000050.1 GCA_009778115.1 Oscillospiraceae bacterium
GCCTGCGGATTTGGCACGGTATATGAGGCGTTGGAAAAAATAAAAGTGAGCGGAAACGATGCGCTGCTCGTGGTAGGATTGGGACCGGTGGGGCTTGCCGCATTGCAATTGGGCAAAGCGATGGGTGCAAATAAACTGATTGGCATAGAAAAATCCCGGGAGCGGATCGAGCTGGCTCAAAAGCTGGGACTGGTCGATGAAGCGATAACACCGGATGCGGATAACAAAACCCTGAATCGCATTCGCGAAATAACCGGAGGTCACGGTGTTGAAAAGGCTATTGATGCATCCGCCAGCGATGAAGGCCGGCAGCTTGCTATTCGCGGAACCCGCAATTGGGGTAAAATAGCGTTTGTGGGAGAGGGCGGTGTTTGTAATTTTGCTCCCAGTCCGGATATTATACACGGTCAAAAAACCATTTACGGTTCATGGGTTACAAGTACATGGAAAATGGAAGAACTGGTTGAATGTATCGCGCGCTGGAAAATCCATCCCGACAAATTAGTTACGCATACTTTTTCTTTGCAGGAAACAGGCGATGCATTTGCGCTGATGGCGCAGGGCAGGAGCGGAAAAGTAGCCGTAATACCCTGAAAATAAATTTCCCCGCCGCAGAGCGGCAGGGTATCTGGTCAGCAGTCACGATTATCCGAATGCCCACAAGGGACGGGGAATTAGACCCAAGAAGATTAAAAGCGGTGTTTTTAAAAGGAAGGGTGATTTTATAAACATTATCGTATTTTCATCTTTAACATCTACCAATGATGAAGTTAAAGCAAACCTTAATTCATACAATGATATGGATGTGCTTTTCACAGATTGGCAAACCTCGGGTAAAGGCAGAGCAGGCAGGAAATGGACGGCAGAAAAAGGAGAAACCGCAGCTTTTTCTATTGTGTTGAAATCCGTCCCTCCAAAGGCTGTCCGGATCATCCCCCATATAATGGGGCTTTCGGTTGCAGAGGCTCTGGAGAATCTTGTTCAAATCGAAACAGGTTTGAAATGGCCTAACGATGTTATAGCTTTAATTTCGCAGGACAAAATAAATGCCGGCAAAAAAATATGCGGGATATTATGTGAATCCGTAACGACCGGTAATTCAACAGACCTGGTAGCCGGAGCGGGAATAAATATATTGCAAAGCGAAGAATCGTTTGTGCGCACGGGGTTGCCTTGGGCGGCTTCTGTTTTTTCGGTTACTCAAAAAAGAATAGCGCCCATAGAAACAGTAAAATCGGTTTTTAACGCCTTTGTATCATTGTATGAGTCCGTGAAAACATACGGGTTTACCGCAGTTAAGGATAGATATTCCGCACGTTGCGTTACGTTGAATAAAGATATTTTAGTGAACGGAGAACGGGCATACGCGAGGGCGATAACCGACGACGGGGAACTGTTATGTGATTTTATTAACGAAACGAGAGCTGTGACAGCATCTGAAGTTTCGGTACGCGGCTTATATGGATATATATAAAAAGGATGTTGATAAAATCGCCCGCGATAAAGTCGCCCGCAAAAAATACTGCTTTTGTTTTTTAGCGGTCTTGGTCTTTCAACACCCCATAAAACACAAAATTTGTTCTCATGTATAAAATAAAAATAATCGTGTAAAATATATCACAAAGAGAGGTGATATATATGCCGAAGAAAGTTAAAGGTAACCATAAAACCAACAATCAGCAAAATAACATGAATAATACGGGAAACTCACAAAACTCAAATAATTCCAATAAGGCAAATAATAACGCTGGCAATAACAATAAGAACAGCACGGAAAACAAAACCGGCGGTGCCGAAAAAAATTGCAATTAATGATTGACGGCTCCAAAAAGTTTGCTACACATTTACACGGCGTTTCCCGGAAAAAGAGGGATGCCGTGTATTTTTTTATTGAAAACACAAAAATGTTTTATATAGTTTTTAATTTATTAACCAATTTCCCGTAATTTTATGTTTTAATATCCTAAGAGCAACCCGAGCAGACAACATTTACCGGGAATAAACAACAATTTTCCACAGAAAAGCGGAACTGTGAGCATGAGAATTAGAAAGGATTGGGAAGTATAAATGTCTGAAAAAATTTTGGTAGTTGACGATGATCAGCATATTTGCGATTTATTAAGACTTTACTTAGAAAAAGAAGGTTACGAGGTAATTACCGCTAACGACGGCGAAGCGGCTTTGACTATGTTTGCGACACAGAAGCTTTCGCTTATTTTGTTAGACATAATGATTCCGGCGTTGGACGGATGGCAGGTTTGCCGCGAAATACGGCGTCATTCGGATGTGCCGATAATTATGCTTACCGCAAAAGGGGAAATCTTTGACAAAGTGCTGGGGTTGGAACTGGGCGCGGATGACTATGTCGTGAAACCTTTTGATGCAAAAGAGGTTATAGCAAGGATAAAAGCTGTTCTCCGCCGTTACGGTCACGAAGAAAAACCGGATGTCGTGCGTGAGGTGGCATTCGAGAAACTCAGCGTAAACATGACCAGATACGAATTGAAGGTGGACGGCAAGGTTGTTGAAGCGCCGCCCAAGGAGTTGGAGTTATTGTTTCACCTTGCGTCAAACCCCAACCGTGTGTATACCCGTGATCAATTGTTAGATGAAGTGTGGGGGTTTGAATACTACGGTGATTCACGCACTATCGACGTTCATGTAAAACGTTTGCGCGAAAAGCTTGAAGGTGTTTCGGACATTTGGGCATTAAAAACGGTGTGGGGCGTAGGTTACAAATTCGAGGTCGCCGAATAGTGCAGCGTACATTATGGCAAAACGGAGAAGTCTATTGCGTATGAAAGAAACTGTTTTTGGCAAATACTTTACGATGTGCGGTATTATCATACTTTCAAGCATAGTTTTTTTAGGTGCGGTGCTGTTGCTTTTTGCTAGCCAGTATTTTAAGCATGAAAGATACGCGCTGCTGGCGGTAAATGTACGAACCGCCGCCGGTGTTGTGAAGCAGGAGATAGCGGGAACCATCTCACAGGATGAAACTATGGCTTATTTTGATATGCTGGCAAGCTCGGTTAACGCAACCTTCTTTTTCGCTGATATAAAGGGTGAAATAATATTTGGTGAAAAGAGCGCAAATAACGTGTATTTCGGACTCACTGTACCAAATGAAGCCTTGGAAGCGGCGAACAGCGGACAATATAAAGCGCAGGGGAATTTAGGGGGCATATTCGGGGAATCAAACTTTATTGTGGGTATTTCCGTGCCGGATGCGAATAATGCTGAACCTATAGGTTATGTGTTTGCATCCTCGTCTTCTAATTCACTCACAGAGTTTTTGACCGAAATAATGAAAATGTTTTTCTTTTCTTCGGTTGCCGTATTGTCTTTGTCTTTTATCGTTTTGTATTTTGCCACACTGAGGATCACTACACCGCTGAAAGAAATGGCTCTTGCGGCAAAACAATTCGGGCAGGGCAGGTTTTCCACAAGGCTGAACGTAAGGGGTAACGATGAAATCGCACAGCTTGCGTTGGCGCTGAATAATATGGCGACGGATCTTTCCACGCTCGAGAATATGAGACGCAGTTTTACGGCAAATGTTTCACACGAATTGAAAACTCCGACCACAACGATAGCGGGATTTATTGACGGGATTTTAGACGGCACAATTCCCCCCGCTCAACATAAACGGTATCTTCGGGTTGTGTCCGAGGAAGTACAGAGAATGTCAAAGCTGGTTGGTTCGATGCTTAATTTGTCCAAAATCGAAGCAGGAGAATTAGAGCTTAACCGGAGCGAATTTAATATTTTTGATGTTGTGGCGCGGGTGATAATTAATTTGAGGCAAGCCATCGAAAACAAACAGCTTACGGTTCAGGGTTTGGATCACGATAAAGTAAACGCATACGGGGATTCGGATCTGATATATCAGGTAGTTTATAACCTTGTTGAAAATGCGATAAAATTTTCGGAGCAGAATGGATGTATACAGTTCAGGTTTACCGAAAGTCCTAACGGTAGTTCGGTTGTTGTACGCAACGGGGGTAAAGGGATTTCTAACGAAGATCTGCCTAAGGTTTTCGATCGGTTTTATAAAACGGATCGTTCGCGCGGATTAGATAAGTACGGAGCCGGTTTAGGTTTGTTTATTGTTCGTACTATCATAGATTTACATTCCGGCGAGGTTGCCGTTCGCAGCGCACATGGTGAATACACAGAATTTGAATTTACATTACCAAAATAGGGAAGGGGAATTTATTTTGAAAGAAAACACGGATTATCCGGTGTCCGGGGAGAATGGCAATATTTCGCCGGAGGATGAATTGAAGAAACAGGTAGAGATACCGGAAATGTCGGAAATTCCGGAAAAACCTGACGAAACTTTGCAATCGGTGATGCCGGATTTGGGTCCGGATACGGAGTGGAAGGCCAATAAAGGGAACAAGAATTTCACATCTGAACCGAATTATCCGTCCGGTTCTGAATTTACGACACCGGAAATTGATTTTACAACCGCGGAAGAAAAAAGGTCATCACTTAACGCGGAATTTAAAACCGAAGCTTTACCGCCGGAAGAGCCTGTACAACCTGTACAGGCTGGGCAATCTGTAAAGCCTGCGCAATTTGAACAACCTACAAAACCTACACAACCCGCACAACCCGTACAACCTGAACAACTTGCACAGTCTGCACAACCGGAACAACCTGCGAAAGCTGCTCAAATTGAAAATCCCGTACAACCGCAAGAGGGTAGGGGAGTTGTGCTGCCGGAAGAATTCGTAAAGCCTGAAGTAAGGTACACAGAGCCTGCAGCGCAAGAAGTTATCGGCATCAGGCAAAACACGTCCGAAACGTCCGGCTACATTCCGCCGTCTCCGCCGATAAAACCTGTTACGATGTTTGCATCAGCGAAACCGGTCACACCTTCTACATCTACACCGGCAAAACCGGTCACGCTGTCTACATCAGCGAAACCGGTCACGCTGCCTACACCATCGAAACCGGAAAATGCACAACAAAAACCGACAAACGGGGAATATAAGTGGAACTTTTCGGATTATTCCCAGTATAATATAAAAACAAAAAAGCAAAAAAAATCCGGCGGACTTGTGGCGGCGCTTGTGATAATGGCGGCATTGCTGGTTGCATTAACTATCATGTTTTCCTATTATATAATAACAGAGGGTGAACTGCGCACTTCCTCCGAAAAAGAAAGCGAAGAAACGTCAGGCAGGGAAAGGGATCCAAACGCTCCTAACCTGAATATAGAGGAAAACCCTTCGGGCGGCGTGGAAGCAGCGGCTGCCGCAAGATTGGATGAGCTGATAAAAAAAGCTTCTGCGAAAGCAAGTCCCAGCGTTGTGGGAATCGTTGTGTATGCACGCGGATACGGCTTGCAGCATTATGGAGAGGGATCCGGTGTCATAATGCGGGAGGACGGATATATAATTTCTAACGCTCATGTATTTATAAAGAACAATACTGAAATAGATTTTTTCCAAAACCCGGAAAGCAGATATGTGGACGGAATAAAAGTCGTACTTTCGAATGGGGAAGAATATGAAGCGGATATAATCGGAACCGATGAAAATACGGATCTTGCTGTCATAAAAGTTGATGCGAAGGGTTTGCCTGTTGCGGAATTTGGAAACAGCGACAAAACGGAAGTAGGCGAAACCGTCATTGCTATAGGAAACCCGGGAGGACTTGACTTTTTCGGAAGTGTTACCAGCGGAATAATTTCGGGGATCAACCGCAACACATCTACGGGCGGATACGCTACTTCTTTAATACAAACCGATGCGGCTATAAATCCGGGTAATTCGGGCGGTCCGCTGGTTAATATGCACGGACAGGTAATTGGAATAAATTCTTCAAAAATTGTTGAACTCGGATATGAGGGTATAGGGTTTGCGATTCCTATTTCGGAAGCAAAACCTATCATCGACGATTTAATAGCTCACGGTTATGTTAAAGGCCGGGTCAGGATCGGTATCAAGTTCAGGCAGGTAATTGATGAAGTGGCGGCAAGGGTAAACAATGTTATGCCCGGAATATTGATCGACAGTGTTGATGAAAACATGGATGCGGCAAAGAAGGGTATCAGACGCGGCGATATAATCACAAAAATCAACGGGAAAAACATTACGGCAGCTTCACACCTTACCGATATATTAAAAACTAAAAAACCAAACGATGTTGTGAAATTAACAATATACCGCGATGCTGTTGTGGGCATTTCGAATACTTTTGATGTTGATGTTGTATTGTCCGAAGATGTAAAAGAAACAGAATAATTTGTAACTTCTGCCCCATAGCGGTATTAGACCTTCCCGAAAATCATTTCGCAACGTATGATCTGTGTTTATACATCACGTTTTAATTTCCGAGGAGGTCTATTGTTATGGTAAAAATACAAATCACTTTGGGGCAGATTTATTTTTCGGTTGATACAGCAAAACAAGTAAACACGCTTCCCCCGTTCTGTGTGATCTGAAGCCGGGTCAAAACCTTTTGACCTTTTGAAAATTTAACATGATATTATCGAGTGAAATATTTTGCTCGTTTGATATAATATGCGCCCGTGGCGGAACTGGCAGACGTGCATGGTTTAGGCCCATGTGGAGAAATCCGTGGAAGTTCAAGTCTTCTCGGGCGCACCAACCACATTAAATCCGAACGATTCACCGATCATAATGATCGGTGAATCGTTTGGATTTATTTTGCACTTTATTTTCTATTAATAAAATTCAGTTCCGACCTGTTTTTCGCTTGATTCCGGCGAATATTTCCAGCAGCGTATACGCCCGTGGGTATATTTATAATTATATGTATAGTCTATCCGGTCATTTTCCAAAGAATCCACGATAAAGAGCTTAATTTTCATTTTTTCAGGTATTATACTTTTGATGTAGACACTTGCTCTTTCACCTGCTTTTATGTTGCTTTTAAGCTCTGCCAGCCCTGCGAGATTAGGGGTAAGCTCGACAAATATTCCGTAGCTCTCGACAGAGCGGACGATTCCGGAAACCGTTTCTCCAGCACAAAACCGATCCGCGTTCTGCTCCCATGTGCCCAGAAGTTCTTTGTGTGTAAGGCTTATTTTTCCGTTTTCATCAACATTTTTTACTACGGAATATATGTCCTGTCCCACCGCAAACCGATCACCCGGATGTGAGATTCGTGAAACCGATATGGAATCAATGGGTATAAGCGACGGAATACCGCACGCTATGTCCACAAAACAACCGAAAGGCTCAAGGTGCGTAACACGGGTACATATTATATCCCCGGGCAGGAATTTATCAACATAATTCTTACGGCATGATTCCTGTGCTTTCTTTCTGGAAAGTAACACGGTTTCAACACCTTTACCGTCTTTTGCGAACCCGGTGACTACAAAACATACGGGTTTATTTACGCGGGAAATCAACGCAATATCACGGGTCGTTCCGTCATCAATTCCGATAGCGCCGTCTTCGCGTTTTATAATACCCTTTATTCCGTTCAAATCCACTATCAAATTATGATTTATATCACATACGATAGCCCGCGCCTCAAGTATTTTCTCCGTTCCTGCCGCTTCACGCAAGTTTGAAATATTCGATAACGCTGCCCGGTTTTCCGGTTTGTCTATCAACATTCCTTCCGGCAGATATGCCATCCTTTCAACACTCCCTCAAATACAATTCCTGGATATATTAAATTTCTATGCAAGGGTATGCGAAATTAGACATTAAACCTAAGATAGTTGGAAAGAGAGTATAAATTTCAATAAAGGCGTAAATAATAAGAACGATAAAGAAAAGAGGGTGTTAATATCAAGATTACAACGGAAGATTATAAAAAATTGGCAGAAAAAAAGTCGCCGGGCACCAAGGGATACACCCTTGCTGCGGCATTTTTATTTGGCGGCGCTATATGCGTGTTGGGGCAGTTTTTGCAAAATTTGTATATGAATTCAGGACTGGACAAGAAAACGGCATCCACAACCGTTGCAATAACCCTTATCGCGATAAGTGCGGTTTTGACGGGATTGAATATTTATGACAAGTTTTCAAAGGTTGCGGGTGCCGGTGCGCTTGTACCCATCACAGGATTTGCGAACGCAGTCGCTGCTCCGGCGATGGAATATAAAACCGAGGGTTATATTATGGGAATAGGTGCGAAACTGTTTACGATTGCCGGACCTGTGATTGTATACGGGGTGGCCGCATCGGCAATATATGGGTTAATACTCTATTTAATGAAAACGCGGTAATGACAATGAATTACACAGAGGGGGGAGCGTAAACAAAGGTGAAAAAACTTGGACCATATACGATAAAGCTGGATAAATGTCCGCAGATTTTGGGATACGCATCGGCTGCCGGCAAAAAAGAGGGGCAGGGACCTTTGCAAAACCGCTTCGATATCATTTTTACGGACCCATATATCGGTGCGGAATCTTTTGAAAAAGCAGAAAGTTTGATGCAAAACAAGGTTGCCCAAAAAGCATTAACGAAAGCCGGAATATCGGCGGCTGATATAGATTTCATTTTCGCCGGTGACCTGTTGAACCAGTGTGCGGGCTCGCATTACGGAATGCGGGGGATGGACGCGGCTTTTATTGGATTGTACGGCGCATGTTCTACAATGGCTCAAAGTCTTGCTTTGGCATCGCTCTTTGTAGAAGCCGGATTTGCCGGAAAAACGTTAGCTGTTACATCTTCGCATTATTGTGCATCTGAGCGGCAGTTCCGGTTCCCTTTGGAGTACGGCGGACAACGTCCGCCAACGTCGCAGTGTACGGTAACCGGGGCAGGAGCCGTGATTGTCAGCGATATTCCGTTTACGGAGGACGTATCGCCTGTTTCCGGGAAATCAACGCCGTATGTGAAAGGGGTGACATTCGGGAAAATTGTGGATCTGGGGATTACCGATCAAAATAATATGGGTGCGGCAATGGCACCTGCCGCTT
>WRKL01000051.1 GCA_009778115.1 Oscillospiraceae bacterium
ATTTCCGGATATAACTACAGCACAAATGAAACAAGCGATACTGAACGGAGTTGACGTAATACCCGGCTTAGAGGATTATGTTATAACAAGCGGGAAGCTCAACGCCGGTAAAGCGTTGATAGAAGCGTCGAAAATGCAAGAAAATTCCGTTGTCGCCCGTATCAACTGCGGCGGTCCGACAATTGACGATTATATTACCGATACGGACATATACGACGGCAACGGTAATATGATACAACAGGATCCGGATTTTTGGTATGATAACCCGATGAACACCGAGATTTACACACTCCCGCAAACCGTAAAAGTTCCGCATAAGCTGAAAGGCGCGGCGCCGGCGGGGGTATATCAAACAGGTCGGCGGGCTGCTTCTCATTACGATGGTTTATATTATAAAATTGACAATTTAAATCCAAATCAAACCTACACAGTCAGGCTGCATATTGCCGATGACGGGTTGCTTAACGGACGGCGGCGTTTAGATATATCGATAAATTCCCTGTACAATACGCCGAAAATCCCCTCATATCATGTGAAAGAACAGGCCGGGGGTTCATTCAGGGCTCATTATATTGATTTACCGGGAAAAGCTGACCAAAACGGGCAAATTGGGATTAATGTCTGGAACGAGAGCTACAGCTCGTATTTAATGGGCGTGTACCTTAATGCCATCGAAATACATACAAAGTGGGTGGTCAGCCCGCCAGTAGTCTTAGGTACACACCCCGGCTGGATCGATGAAAACGATGAAATAACGATAGAATGTGAAACGCCCGGCGCGGAAATACGGTATACTATTGATGGGAGCAAGCCGGATAAAAACAGCGAGCTGTATACAGCGCCATTCAATTTGACACAATCAGCCAGAATAAGAGCGGTTGCTTATTACGATGGTCTTTATAAGAGCGAAGAGATAAACGCAGAATACAGTTTAAACCAACATAATACTATGCGGTTTTTTAACTGCGGCGGTTATGTTTCACAGTCACACAGAGGTACTTATATTTCCGACATTAAAGGACTTTCCCCTTTTTCCGATCATGATATCTATTATGGGAGCTGGGAAAATCTTACAGAAGTAAAAACAAGAACACCAAACCCCAACGGGTACGAGCTGAACAGGGACGTTATCAAAACCGCCAGATGGAAAACGGACTCTGCGAATATAAACGGCAGAATTCAATATCTTTCCGTTAACAGCAGTGTTTCGTATCAATTGCGTTTTTATTTAAGCAGCAAAAACCAATCCTATGTAACCGTGAGTGTCGGATACAACTCGAAATCCATGAGTATTGGCGGCGATTTACAAATGCTGACACTTGAGCCGGTTTACTCCGGGGGGTCTCATAATAAATTTATAGATTTCACTATATCTAATTCTGACCCGGATTTGTATATACACGCTATAGAATTGATACCGCCGTATCAAACGATAAATTACGACACAAACGCCGGGAGCGATTCTGTAATAAATATACCTGATAGCCATATTGTAATGGAATATGGTGACAATAACATAAGCGGCGAAATACCCGTCCGGGCAGGCTATACATTCGCGGGGTGGTCATATGAATCCAACGCTCAAACCCCTGATTATTTACCGAATGATCAATATTACTTTAATTTTTGCTGCTATGGATATGACGAAAACGAAGAACCGGTAAATTGCAACCATGATGTGACCCTTTACGCCGTTTGGTATTAGATTTGATATTTATTTAGATTCTCCATATTATTATAAATGATGTTGTTATAAAAATTTTTTGAAATTTGACAAACATTCTAAAAACATTTGTTAATAAAAAACCTGACGGAGATATAAAAATATTTCTTGCATTATCTGTTCGAAATGTATATGATAGTTAATATCAAAAGGGTTTAACATTCTCTTTTATATATTACTTTGAAAGGGTTGCATTATGAAGTCGGAAGTCAGAATGGAAAAACCGGACAGAATTAAGAGAATTTATTTGAAATCCGCAGTGTTTCTGAAAAGATTACCGGTAATTATCTGTTTTTCATTTTTCATCCTTTTTGCTTTTTCGGGAACATATTCCGCATTTGCCGAGGAAAATGAAACTACTGTACCGCCGCTGGTTTTTCATAAAGTAACATTTATAGACCGGGGCAAAATTATAGCAACAGTCAGCGTTGAACACGGAAAAGCCGCGAGTTCTCCGCGAATACCGCGAAGAACGGGATACGATTTAAGCTGGTCTGAAGATTTTGATAATGTAACTTTTGAGATGGCAGTAAACACTGTATGGACACCTAAAATATATACGGTTAGGTTCAAAGGCAAAGGGAAAATTTTGGGAACTAGAAAGGTGGAATACAGGCGAACCGTCAATCCTGTTAATAATCCCCCGCGTTTAAAAAATCATGAATTTATAGGCTGGTACACAAACTCCGGGTACAGAAAAAAATTTAACTTTAAAAATAGGATTAAAAAAAATACCGTCATTTACGGGTATTATGCTAAGATTCCTTCGTCGCCCGCGAGATTAAAAGCCGAACGGGATCCGAAAGGAAAAATCCGTCTGAGCTGGAAAAAGAAACCCGGTCTTACATATACGGTAGAAATGTCAAATTCGAAAAGGTCGGAATTCAAAAGGATCAAAACTACAAAACAAAGATTTTTAAAATTGTCTAAATTAAGAAATGATACTTTATATTACTTTAGGATCAGATGCTACAAAACGGTAAAAGGAAAAAAGATATACAGTAAATATTCAAAAAAGATAAGAGAACAATCCCCGTTTTTGAAAAAGTGGGGATTAGGTAAAAAACAGACAAAATATGTTAGCTTAGAAAAGAATTACGATTATTATATTGACCAGATGTATACGGGAGAGTATCAGGAATATAATTGCGGACCATCCAGCGCCGTTATAGCGGCAAAATGGTCGGACAAGAATTTCAAGAAAACTGCCACCGAAGCCAGGGCATCCGTGAAAGAAGGTATACCCCGTTGGACGTTTGGCTGGTCTTTTACCACAATACATAGATATTTTTCTCTCAACAAAATACCGCACAATCTATATGTTAAGCTTACCAAAAGAAGAGCGTTAGCACACCTTAACAGAGGGCAGATATTTATAATTGAACTCAATCCCGACGAGTATTTACCGTATAACCCGAACCCCGAACAGCGGACAGGGCGGTTCTATTCATCCGAAACCCATTTTATCGTCGTAAAGGGTTATCGTGTGGTAGATAGAAAGTTATATTTTGAAACCTACGATGTGTTGAATTACAACCGATTCTACAAGGACGGTACCCCAAAAGGCAAAAATCGTTATTACTTGGCAAAGGATTTGATCAAAGGTTCGAGAAAATACAAAAACGGAATATACGCCGTTGTGTCTGAAAAAAGAACCCGTAAGTAAATTAGATCTCCTCTAAAACTACCTCGCGGCGTATGAACGGAAGATTTCCCGTCAAACGGCGTTAATTTATCCTCAAATATCCATGATATTCTCGTCAAAATTGCCTTGTTTGACAAAAAATCATCTGTGTTCGTACACCACGTTTTAATTTCCGAGGAGGTCTATTTTAGTCTGCATAATTTACATGCTGCGAGAGGTCGTTGCGCGTTGTGGCAGCGGCGGTCGTGTCAATCCCGGCATCAACAGGTCCTATCAGAATCGCGGTCAAAACCTTGTGATTGCCGGGAATGCCCAGTTTATTTTTCTGCTTGTCGATTCTGCCTATAGGTTCAATATACATTCGTGCGCCGTACCCGAGAGCTTCAGCCGCAAGTTGTATATTTTGCGCGGCAAGACCGCAATCGAATTCCATAGTGTCCGTAATGATATCAGGGTTTCCTGATACTATAATTAAAACATTACCGTCTTTGACGAAGCTCAACAATTCTGAAGCGGTTTCATATCTTGTGACTACCGTAAAATGCCACGGTTGGGCGTTCTTTGCGGAGGGAGCTTTCATACCGCTCATCAACATTAATTCGATGTGCGCCGGATCGACCTGCCCTTCAACAAAATCACTTGCCGAGTAGGAGTCAGCAAATAATTCAAGCGCGAAAACCCCGCTTTCTTTCAGCTCGTCGTTGATAACACGTTCTGATAATGCTGAAACCCGGCTTTCAGGTTCAGGCTTGCTGCCGGATTCAAAACTGTTTGAATTTGCTTTGCAGCCTGTGAATCCTGTGAATCCTGTGAATCCTGTAAATACAATTAATGTGGACAGAATAATAAAAATTGTGGACTTGTTCATTAATTAAATACTCCTTTTTTGTTTAAATATTTACAAAAACCAGAATAACATAATACAAAAGACAAATCAAGCTGCTGGATAAATTTTACTAGAAAAATGTGGCAAATTTAAAAATACTATTGTAATTTGTAATAAAATTTGTTATAATGGCGCACGGGAATAATAAATTATAGAAAAAAATAAAGATGGGAGTAAACAACATGAAAGCAATCGGTATCGTTCGTTCTATAGACGCACTGGGGCGTATAGTAATTCCTGTGGAATTACGCAAAAAACTGTACATATCTGTAAATGACCCTTTGGAAATCTTTGTGGATGATGATAAGATCATACTGAAAAAATATCAGCCGGCGTGCTTTTTCTGCCATTCAGCAAAGGATACGATCGAATACAAAAATGCAAGGATATGCAAAGAATGCGCTATCGGTCTGAATGAAATCGCCAATTGACGGCGGTAAATGTCAACCGCTGTAACCCCTGAAGGGTAATATCAATTTATGTTGCTCACTATAGGGGATCGTTGAACAGCTAAGTAATAACGCACTGCTTCCTGATAAGAAACGGTGCGTTTTGTGTATATTGCCTTACGAACGCCTAAATGTTTTATAAAAATTTTACATATTATTGTATTCAAAAATTCAGATATTGTGTTATACTATAAGGGATATATCTAAAAAGACCGATATAGTGAAATGGCGTGATTTTATAGAACAGATCGTAAACCTCGACAGAGTTGGCAATGTGATGGCGCTGTACGGCAGCTTTGACGAAAACATGAAGTTGCTTGAGCGGGAATACAAGGTGTCGATAGTCAACCGGGGAACAGAATTAAAAATTATCGGCGATGCGGACAAAACCATAAAAGCGATTAAGACGATAGAGGGCATGATAACCATGCTGAACAACGGAGAAATCCTCTCAAGTCAAAATATCGTATATCTCATGTCGTTAATCGAAGAGGGTAGGGAAGAAAAAGTATTTAACCTCTGTTCGGATTGTATTTGCATAACGTCAAAGGGAAAGCCGATAAAACCTAAAACACTGGGGCAAAAGTCTTATGTAGAAGCAATCAGTTCGGGCACCGTAACGTTGGGAATAGGGCCGGCGGGTACGGGTAAAACATACCTTGCGGTGGCATTGGCTGTACGCGCTTTCCGTGCGGACGAAGTGAGCAGAATAATTTTGACAAGACCGGCAGTGGAAGCAGGGGAAAAGCTTGGATTCCTGCCGGGTGATCTGCAAAATAAAGTAGATCCCTATCTTAAACCGTTGTATGATGCGCTTTTCGATATGATGGGTATGGAAAACTTCCAACGCTGTCACGAACGCGGAACCATCGAAGTCGCGCCGCTGGCATATATGCGCGGACGGACACTGGACGACAGTTTCATCATACTTGACGAAGCTCAAAACACTACACCCGAACAGATGAAAATGTTTCTCACCCGTTTAGGACTGCGTTCAAAAGCGGTTATAACCGGCGACATAACCCAAATTGATTTACCGTATCCGCAAAAAAGCGGATTGGTAGAAGCGTTAAAAATACTTGAGGATATAGACGAAATAAAAGCTATACACTTTACCGAAAAAGACATTGTGAGACACAGGCTGGTTCAACTTATCGTCAAAGCGTATGAAAGTTATCACGAAAAAAGAAGGAGGAAATAAAATTATGTTAAGTGCAAAGGTTTACATTAATAACGATCAAAACAAAGTAAAAATACCTACAGGGGTTAAGATGCTGGTACGCCGGTGCTGCAATGCTGTACTAAGCCATGTTTCCTTAGCACAAAAGGCTGAGGTTAGCATATCCTTTATCGACGATGCCGACATCCAGCGATTGAATTCAACCTATCGGAACATTGACCGGCCTACCGATGTTTTGTCTTTCCCCATGAGTACGGACGGGAAGTATGAAATTAACGCTGAAACGGGCAATATTGTGCTGGGGGATATAGTTATCTCAGTAGAACGTGCGGCGGAGCAGGCGAACGCATATTCGCGGACATTGTTTTATGAACTTGCGCACCTGACCGTGCATTCGATGTTCCACCTTTTGGGATATGACCATGAAAAAGGCGGTGTCGAATCAGCAGAAATGAAGGAACAGGAAATGTTAATTATGGAAAAAATGGGACTTTCGTTGAATTCGAGCTTTATTGTATGACCGGCATAAAAGACGGTTTACGGGATTTGATGAAAAGCTTTGCTTTTGCGTTTAAAGGTTTACTTTTTTGCGTGAAAAACGAGCGGAATATGCGTATCCATATTGTGGCAGCAGGCGCGGTCTTATCCTTTGCCGCAATTTTCGGTTTGAATCCGGGGGAATATACAGTGCTGATCCTGATTGTCGGGTTTGTGCTGTCCGCCGAGATGATCAATGCATCAATCGAATCGGTTGTGAACCTGAAAACCAAGGAATACGATCACTTTGCTAGGATAGCCAAGGACATCGCGGCAGGTGCGGTCATAGTAGCGGCGGCGGGTTCGGTAGGCGCAGGCTGCATATTGTTTTTGCGGTTCCCCATGCTGACGAATGCGCTTTATCGCATTGTAGTTACGCCTTATTTTTTAATTCCGTATTTATTGTATACCTTTTTCGGGATTATGTTTGTGTTTTTCGGTCTTAACCCTCTTAAGTGGGGAATAAAAAAGAAAGGCTATATCCAAAAGGATGAATATGATGAAGTGAAAATATACCATATTAAATCGAAATAAAAATAGAACCTGGTTCCCGCACGAATAAAAATACAATATAAACGCAGGGATATTTAAGCGGAAGAGAACAGGGTTTGGATTTAGAATAGGTTTTTATGAAAATTTTTGATTTGCATTGCGACACGGTTTTCGAATGTTTGACCCAAAACAAAAATATAGCAAGCAACGATCTCGCGCTGGATATAGAACGCTTGTCCGGATATGACGGAGCCATACAGACTTTTGCGTTTTGGATCGGCGATACATACCGTGGAGATAACGCTTATAATCATTTTCTTGAACAGTACGAGCTGTTTATACAACAAGCGGGGAACCGTGTTGATGGTTCGGCTAAAACGCTGGAGTTGTGGGATCATCAGGAACTTCCCCAAAACGGAGTTTGCCGCGGGTTGCTTGCAATAGAAAGCGGAGCTGCGCTGGGCGGAAGTCTGGATCGGATATGGGAGATGAAAAAGCGTAATATCAGTATCATCACCCTTACCTGGAATAGCGCAAACGAAATTGCCTGCGGAGTTAACGGCGCAGGAGGTATTACAGATTTTGGAAAAGACGCGATATACGAAATGGAAAATTGCGGTATAACGGTGGATGCGTCCCATCTAAACGAAATAAGCTTTTTTGAATTATGTTCGATTGCCCGCAAACCTTTTATAGCATCACATTCCAACGCATACGCTGTTTACAAAAACCGCCGCAATCTCAAGGATGCACAAATTACCGAATTAGCAGCTATGGGCGGGCTTATAGGTTTGAATTTTTATATCAATTTCATAGGTGGTGACGCCGGACTTGAAGATATGTTAAAACACGTTGAGCATTTTCTTAATTTAGGCTGTGAAGATATTTTGGCGATAGGTTCGGATTTCGACGGCGCGAAAACCTCTTCCTATTTCAAGGATGTAACCTGTTACAGCCGTTTTTATGATGATATGACACAAGAGTTTGGCAGGGATATTACGGACAAAATATTTTTCGGTAACGCATACAGTTTTTTTAAAGGGAGATTACAATTATGAGATATGAAAGCACCCGCGATAAAAAAATAAAAATCCATTCCGCTGTCGCAGTGATGAAAGGTATATCAGATGAGGGCGGTCTTTTCGTACCTGAAACTATTCCAAAATTTTCATCCGGTGAAATACAGTCGTTCGTCGGAAAGTCTTATGTAAAAATAGCTCAAACGATACTATCGAAATATTTTACGGATTTTACCGAAAGTGAACTTGCGGACTGTATACAATTCGCATATTCCGGCGACAATAAAAAGAGCAGCGGAAAGTTCGGTTCGGAACGTATAACTCCGGTCGTAAAGCTTGATGACGGCAAAAATTTTGCGTACCTACTGGAGCTATGGCACGGACCTACTTGCGCATTCAAGGATATTGCTTTACAGCTAATGCCCCGGCTTATGACCTGCGCCATGAAAAAAATCGAAAACCAAAAAGAAACCGGTTTTTCGGACAAAGAAGCGGTAGTGCTGGTCGCGACTTCAGGCGATACGGGCAAGGCGGCACTGGAAGGTTTTATGGACGTTGAAAATACCCGGATTTTAGTGTTCTATCCGGCAGACGGTGTGAGCGAACTTCAAAAATTGCAAATGACAACACAAGCGGGGAAGAACGTTGCGGCATACGGCGTTTATGGTAATTTCGATGATGCGCAAACCGCGGTAAAGGAGATATTCACCGACCGGACTATGAAAGAAACCCTCAAAAATGCGAACAAAATTTTTTCGAGCGCTAATTCCATAAACTGGGGAAGATTATCGCCGCAAATCGTTTACTATGCCGCGGCGTATTGTGAATTGCTGGAAAAAGGGGAATTGCAACCCGGCGAAAATATAAACTTTGTTGTGCCCACCGGAAATTTCGGCAATATATTAT
>WRKL01000052.1 GCA_009778115.1 Oscillospiraceae bacterium
TGTTTTTTTGTGTTCTTTTGCAATGAATGGTACATAAGAACGGGAACCTGCATTTCCTGCATTTCCTTTATTTCCTGTATTTCATTTTGCCGCATATAGTGAGAAGAGCCGTATTTCGCCGCACCCCGTACAGCCAGTACCCCGAATATAAATACAAAAAGTATTATACATGGTATGGATATACATATAGTATACTTATGTATTCTTATAACACGAAACATTTGCATCATCCTTATGTATTAAGGTAAGTCCACCTTACAATATATTTTGATACAGCTTGTCAATATGCTTGATTTTCTTTGCTCTTTTTATTATAATAATTAATTATAATGGGATAGTCCTATTATGATAAAGGAGGCTCGCTTTATGTTCGGCTTTATTCAAAAAATAAATTGGGATGCTGTTTTGGGAACGACAATACGCGTGGGGAAGGATATTTTAATTGCAGTATTATTATTACTGCTCGGAACTCTGGTGTTGAAAGGGATCCGGAAGGGGATGATAAAAACCGGCGTAGACACTTTGGTGAGCAAATTTATTCTTTCTGCGTTAAAGGTATTGTTGTATATAGTTATCATAATTTTACTGCTCGGTGCGGTAGGCGTTAACACCGCGTCAATTGTTACCGTACTTAGCGCGGTCGGATTGTCACTGTCACTTGCTTTAAAAGACAGTCTTTCGTCGGTTGCACAGGGTGTATTTCTGCTGGCGGTGCGCCCTTTTTCGGCAGGACAGAAAATTGAGGTTGAAGATATACAAGGGGTAGTTCGGAAAATCACATTGTTTTATACCGAAATCGTTGTTGAAAAAGAAGATAATACCGAAACGGACAACGATGAACGTGTCGTGAGAACAACCGAATCAGACGGTGAAAAAATTGCTTTTATTCCGAACAACAGAGTATCAAAAGCGATATTGATAACCAAAGATAAAAATCCGTCCGCCGAAACTCCCCGTTGAAAACACTGTAAATGCAGTAAATAAAGCGGATGCGAAAAATAATATTGAATCACAGTTTAATATGTGATAGAATGGAAAGTGTGAAAAACAGTGACGGTATTAGGTATCGACCCGGGATACGCTATTGTAGGATATGCTATTGTTAAATATACAGGGAGTAAATTCACGGTTGTGGATTACGGCACGATTTCCACCAAGTCAGAGTGGGAATTTACCGACAGGTTACTGCATATATACAAAAGGCTGGAACAGATTATCGGTGAGCACAACATAGATGCTATGGCGGTTGAAAAGCTTTTTTTTACAACAAACCAAAAAACGGCGATGGACGTCGCCCATGCGCGCGGTGTGATAATGCTTACTGCGAGAATCCGGGGTGCGCCGGTTTTTGAATACACACCCTTACAAGTAAAACAAGCGGTAGCAGGATACGGCAAGGCAGGAAAAAAGCAGGTCACAGAAATGACAAAACGTTTATTGTCACTCAAGGAAACCCCTAAACCGGACGATGCCGCCGATGCGCTTGCCGTTGCGATTTGTCATTGCTTCAGCTCCGGCTCGCTTTTAAATAAACTCCGGGGTTAACAGCAAAAACTTTATTGTTAATTAAATATATCGGCGAAAAATAATTTGCAATAATTTCAAATTAAGAAGTTGACAACATTTGCATTGAAAATCAATATATCTGTCAAGGAGATTAGATCAGCTTATGATAAAAAGCATAAAAGGGATCGTCACGGAAACCGGACATAGTGATAATTGCAGTTTTGTGGTGTTGGAAGTAGGGGGAATAGGCTTCGAGCTTAAAACATCGTTCCCGGCTGCTGCCGCACTTCCGTATGCCGGTGAAACGGCGAAACTGTTTTCTTATTTATATGTGCGCGAGGATGCGCTGGAGCTGTATGGTTTTATAGACAGCGATGAATTAAATGCTTTTACAAAACTTATCGCGATTTCAGGTGTGGGGCCCAAAGCGGCTTTGGCGATCCTTTCGGCGTTGACCCCCGCCCAGCTCGTATCTGCGGTGGAGCAGGGAGAAGCGGTTCTTATTACCCGCGCAAAAGGTGTCGGAGCAAAACTGGCTCAAAGAATAATTTTAGAGTTGAAAGGCAAGTTGTCCGGAAAAACCAACAATACTCCTTACAACGCCGCTGTCCCCGATCAACCGGTAGACGCGGCTGCCGCTCTAACCGCGCTGGGTTATTCACAAAGTGAAGCATCTTTCGCATTGCGCACGGTGGATACGTCCTTACCTATGGAGGATCAAGTTAAGGCCGCATTACAAATACTTTTTAAAACAAAGAGGATTTAAGTTTCGACATAATGGCAAACGAGCGGTTTTCAAACATTTCTCAGGTTTTTAATTAATATCGGAAGAAAGGCTGTGTATGGAAGAAAATAGAATAGTGGATCCGCGTATGTCGGAAATAGATGAGGAAATTGAATTTTCGCTCCGTCCGCGCACGCTGGATGAATATATAGGGCAGGATGCAGTAAAGGATAACCTGAAAGTGTTTATTTCGGCGGCAAAAAAACGGGGGGAACCACTCGATCATTTATTGATTTACGGACCGCCGGGTTTGGGTAAAACCACGCTTGCTATGATCGTTGCGAACGAAATGGGGGTCAACATAAAAGTTACATCCGGTCCGGCGATTCAAAAAGCCGGAGATATGGCGGCACTTCTGACCAACCTGCAATCCGGAGATGTGCTGTTTATCGACGAAATACACCGGCTTTCGAGGGTGATCGAGGAAGCGCTGTATTCTGCAATGGAGGATAATGTTTTTGATTTTATCGTGGGAAACGGTCCGTCGGCGCAGTCTATACGCTTGAATCTTGCGCCTTTTACACTGGTCGGAGCGACTACCCGGGCAGGACAGATCTCATCACCCCTGCGAGATAGGTTCGGTATGATAATGCGGCTTGAAATGTACACGAATGAACAATTATCCTCTATAATAAAACGTAGTGCGCGGCTGTTGAACATTGATTGTGACGGAGAAGGAGCGATGAATCTTGCGTGCCGTTCACGCTCCACGCCGCGGGTGGCAAACAGGCTGCTAAAACGCGCGCGGGATTTTGCGCAGGTGATGGGTGAAGGCTGCGTAACCAAAGAAATTGTGGATTTGACATTAAATAGGCTGGATATAGACGAATTAGGTCTGGAAGTGCTGGATCGCCGTATGCTGGATACAATGATAAAAAATTATGGCGGCGGTCCGGTAGGTTTAGAAACCTTGGCGGCGACGTTAGGCGAAGAAGCTGTAACCATCGAGGATGTTTACGAACCTTATCTTATGCAGCTGGGTTTTATTCAACGTTCAACCCGGGGGCGTATGGTAACAAGTTTAGGATATAAACACCTGGGTATCGAACAAACCGGGCAAATTTCGATATAAACAACATTTAGATAGAAAGGGAAGCAAGCTTAATGGGGAGAATATTTGGAACAGACGGCGCAAGAGGAGTTGCGAACACCGAACTTAGCTGTGAATTGGCAATGCAAATAGGGCGTGCCGCCGCCGTTGTGCTAACGGCGCATAACACGGAACGTCCGCGGGTGATCATAGGGCGGGACACCCGGGTTTCGAGCGAAATGCTTGGAAGTGCGCTTATCGCCGGAATTTGTTCAATGGGCGCAGATGCGGAAATTCTGGGTGTCGTTCCCACTCCGGCGGTCGCTTATCTTGTTGATTTATATAAAGCTGATGCGGGGGTAATGATATCTGCATCACACAATCCGATGGAATACAACGGAATAAAGCTGTTTTCTAAAGACGGGTATAAGCTTAGTGACGAAATAGAAGAAGAAATAGAAGCTTTAATCCATTCGAATTTGCAGGGAGTTCCTATAAAAACGGGCGCGGATATAGGTCGGATTTATCATAACGATAATGCGGCACAGGATTATGTTCAATATCTAAAAACGACGATAGACAGAGATTTACGGGGGATAAAGGTAGCCATAGACTGCGCCAACGGAAGCGCATCGGCGACCGCACGGTTATTGTTTGATGAACTGGGTGCGGATGCATTGATTATAAACGATGTTCCCGACGGTAAAAATATAAATCTGAATTGCGGCTCCACACATATAGAAGAGCTCGCGGAATTCACCAAAAACCATAACTGTAAACTGGGGATCGCTTTTGACGGAGATGCTGACCGTTGTCTGGCGGTGGACGAGAACGGCGAATTTGTGGACGGCGACCAACTTATGGGAATATTTGCAAGACATATGATGAGCAATCATACCCTTGCGGACGATACCGTTGTAGTAACGGTAATGTCTAACCTGGGATTTTTACATTTTGCCCGGCGCGAAGAAATCCAAACCGTCATTACGGGTGTCGGCGACCGCTATGTTTTGGATAAAATGCTCGAAGGCGGATATAGTTTGGGAGGCGAACAGTCAGGGCATATCATACTCTCACAATACGGTAAAACAGGCGACGGGCAGCTTACGGCGATACAGCTTTTGAGCATCGTCAAGCAATATGATCTGCCGTTTTCAACACTTGCGGCCGAAATCAAACGCTATCCGCAGATACTGCACAATATCCGTGTTACACCAAGCGGCATGAAACGGGTGGAAGACAGCGCTCAAGTCAACGAATTTATCGCAAAACACGCTGCGGAACTGGGCGACGACGGGCGGATCCTGGTGCGTGCCAGCGGAACCGAACCTTTAATTCGCATAATGGCGGAAGGCAAAGATTACGACAGGATAAAACGCATAGTCGAAGATATCGGAAAACTTATCAAATCAGAAATGTAGCGAAGCAATGTTATCCGGAAAAGAAACCTATTTATCCGAAAAGGAAATCTATAAATGTTAATAGAAACTGAAAATCTTTCGTATAAGTATCCGCGCGGCAAAGATAACGCGCTGAACGGTATCAATGTCACGATAAATAAAGGTGAATTCACAGCGGTGGTGGGACACAATGGTTCGGGGAAATCAACTTTGGCAAAGCATTTTAACGCTTTACTGCTCCCTGATGCCGGAGTTGTTACGGTGGATGGTGTAGAAACTGCAAATCAGGGACAACTTTTTAACATACGAACCAAAATCGGCATGGTTTTCCAGAATCCGGACAATCAAATCGTAGGCACGGTAGTCGAGGAGGATGTTGCGTTCGGCCCGGAGAATCTGGGTATCGCCCCGGATGAGATCGCCCGGAGAGTGGACAAGGCCCTAGCAACCGTGGACATGGAGCAATACCGGAAACGTGCGCCGCACCAACTTTCGGGAGGTCAAAAACAGCGGGTATCCATTGCCGGAATATTAGCGATGAACCCCGAATGTATCGTGCTTGACGAAGCTACATCAATGCTTGACCCGAAAGGGCGGAAAGAACTTTTACAGGCTATGACAAGTCTTAACAAGTCAGGCACGACCATTGTAAATATAACGCATTTTATGGAAGAGGCGGCAATAGCCGATCGTGTTATAATAATGAAAGACGGAAATATTTTGCTGGACGGAACACCCCGTGAAGTGTTCGCTGATCGGGAGATACTGCTTAACGCAGGGCTGGATGTTCCCCCCGTAAGCCGTTTTGTAAAAGAAATCGCCGGGCTGGGACTGGAAATTAACGATAATGTTATTTCGGAACAAGAATGCGTTGAAGCAATAGAGACACTTTTGAATAGATAGTCTTAATGCTGGTTTTTTGTAAAAATTGTAACGGTGCTATCAAAATTAACGGGAAACGTTCAGCTTTTTACTGAAAGGGAAAATATGGCGGTAATAGAAATACAGAATTTAAGTTATATTTACAATCCGGGAACCCCGTCTGCGAGAGTTGCGCTCAAGGATTTTAGTATTTCTATCGAAGCCGGTAAATTTGTCGGGATAATCGGGCATACAGGATCGGGAAAATCCACCTTGATCCAACATTTCAACGGACTGCTAAAACCGGCAAACGGTAAAGTTTTGATAGACGGAATCGACATATGGGAAGACAAGAAAACTTTAAAAAAGCTGCGGCTTGAAGTCGGACTGGTGTTTCAATATCCGGAATATCAATTGTTCGAGGAAACGGTGGAAAAAGACATTGCTTTCGGGCCTTTGAATATGGGGCTTGAAGGAGAGGAATTGAATATTTCGGTAGAAAAAGCGGCACAATTTGCCGGGATAGACAGCGAAATGCTGAAAAAAAGCCCCTTTGAGCTTTCCGGCGGCCAAAAGCGGCGTGCCGCTATTGCAGGAGTACTTGCAATGCATCCCAAGATTTTGGTACTTGACGAGCCAGCGGCGGGACTTGATCCGGTTGGGCGCAGAATGATACTCGAGCAAATCAAAAATTATCACAAAGAACAAAAAAACACCGTTATACTGGTTTCGCACTCCATGGAAGATATAGCGAAATATGCAACCGAGGTGCTGGTGATTAACAAAGGCGAAAAACTGATGTATGCGCCGACGAACGATGTGTTCAGGCAATCCGCAAAACTGGCTGAAATAGGGTTGGCGCTTCCGCAAATAACACGGGTATTCCACGATTTGATTGAAAAAGGGTACCCACTGCGTCCGGATATATACACCATAGCTGATGCAAAAAATGAAATAGTCAGAATAGTACGCGAAAAAAATCAGATTTAAAATACCCGGATAATCTGCATAAAAGAGAGAAATATTAAAAATATTCAGGAAAGGAACCAGGTTGGCGCAAACGGCATTTACGGCGGTAGGAATACGCACTTCTTGGATGTTGTTTCGCATGAATTTGGCGCATGGCGCGTTTAATGCTTAAAGATATAACTATCGGTCAATATTATCCGTCGGTTTCGTTTGTGCATAATCTTGACCCCCGAACCAAATTGCTGCTGTCCTTTGTTTTTATTGCTTCGGTTTTTATCGCCCGTCCGTATAATATAGGATACGCTATAATAATATTGATGACGGGAGCACTGTATATTATATCTAAAATTCCCGTAAAAATGATATTCAAAGGGCTCAAACCGATAATTCCAATTATAATTTTTACCGTGGTTATAAACCTGTTGTTTCTTAACGGAGAGATCGTGGAAATAAGATGGATAGACGGTGAAACAGTACCGTTAAGATGGTGGATATTTAAGATTACATACGAAGGCATAAATTACGCAGTCACTATAATCATTCGTATATCCTGTTTGATAGCGGGTACATCCCTGCTGACCTATACCACCCGCCCCATGGAGCTTACCGATGCTATCGAAACGTTGTTGTCCCCTTTGAAAAAGATAAAAGTTCCCGTACATGAGTTTGCGATGATGATGACGATAGCGCTCCGTTTTATACCCACACTGATTGACGAAACCGATAAAATCATGAGTGCGCAAAAAGCGAGGGGAGCCTGTCTGGATAACGGAACCCTGATACAAAGAGCAAAGGCGTTGATCCCTATCTTGATTCCGCTGATGATTTCTGCTTTTCGGCGTGCGGATGAGTTGGCACTGGCTATGGAATGCCGCTGCTACAACGGGGGGGAAGGGCGCACGAAATTCAAACAGCTTAGAATCTCTGCCCGTGATATGGTTGCCGCATCCGTTATGATTTTATTTTTAAGTTTGGTAATAATTGTAAATAAATTTAATATAGGATGGTTTTTGGTTTGAAGATTGTAATTGACGGTTACGGCGGTGATCACACACCCAAAGAAGCGTTAGCGGGGAGTATGCTGGCACTTTCGGAGTATGACGACATAGAAATTGTTATTACCGGCAAAGAGCAGGGGCTTGCGGAATGCGCCGCAAAGCTTGAAATAGATGTAAAAAATACGGACCGATTAAGTTTTGTTAACGCACCCGGCATACTTTCGATGACCGATGATCCGATGTCGATACGCAAAGAAAAAGCCGACAGCTCGATGGGAAAAGGGTTTAATTTGCTGAAAAGCGGGGAGGCCGATGCACTGGTCAGCGGCGGAAACACCGGCGCGCTGGCCGTAGGATGCACATTGCTGGCAGGGCGTATAAAGGGTATAATAAGAACTGCGCTTGCTCCGATAATGCCCAGTGCATCCGGCTGTTTTATTTTGGTTGATGCGGGCGCAAATGTAGAGTGCCGTCCGGATATGCTGATGCAGTTCGGTATTATGGGGTCGATTTATATGGAGCAGGTTTTAGGTGTGAATTCGCCCAAAGTTGGTCTGGTCAACGTAGGGTTGGAAGAAAACAAAGGCACACCGTTACAGCGCGAAACTTATACTTTGCTTAAAAGTTCCGCTGCGGTCAACTTTACCGGAAACATTGAAGCCAGAGAAATACCTTTGGGTCATTGCGATGTAGTCGTAGCCGATGGTTTTACCGGAAATATTATACTAAAGCTGGAAGAAGGAATGGGGTCCTTTATCAGCAGCGAATTAAAATCTATGTTTGGTGCAAGCTTAAAAACCAAAATTGTCGCTATGCTGGTAATGAAGCAAATAAAAGCGTTCAAGAAAAAAATGGATTACAAGGAATACGGCGGAGCTCCGTTTTTAGGCTCGTCTAAACCCGTTATAAAAGCACACGGCAGTTCGGATGCGAAAGCGTTCTTTAACGCAATACGTCAAGCGCGGATGTGTGTGAAGCAAAACGTAGTACGGATGATACGGGAATCTGTCGCGAAACAAGGCAATTTTGACGGGAATATCCTGGATATTTGAGGATAAATTAACACCGTGTGACGGGAAATCTTCCGTTCATACGTCGCGAAGTGGTTTTCGGGGAGGCCTAAT
>WRKL01000053.1 GCA_009778115.1 Oscillospiraceae bacterium
AAATATTGAAAATGTTCGGTTAACCCACTTTCCGGCTTCACAAATCTTTTACAATTAAAAGTCCTACAATAACTTGACACGGACTTTCTAACCGGCAAAGGTTGACTTTAATACATGGATATGATATGCTCTTAATTACTTTCCAGTTCATATAGTTTTATCATGAAAGGCTATGCCGGCTTATGGAATCTGTGACTAAAATAATCGTGATAGGCGCAGGGCCGGCTGGTTTGATGGCAGCCGGAATTGCTGCCGGGGAAATAATGTCTGCCGGAAACGGCGAAGTATTGCTGCTTGAACGAAATCCGCGTGTCGGACGTAAGATAATGATTACGGGAAAAGGAAGATGCAACTTTACCAACAACTGCGATACGGAAAAATTTTTGGAAAGCATTCCTACAAATCCGAAATTTCTGTACAGCGCATTGTATTCGTTTTCCCCTGCTGATACTATTGCCTTTTTCGAAAATCTGGGACTGGCTACCAAAACCGAACGCGGCGGCCGTGTCTTTCCTGCCAGTGATCAGGCTTCTGATATAGTTGATGCACTCCGCGGGTTCGTTAACGCGCAGGGTGTGGGTATCCGAAAAAATTCTCGTGCGGTTGAACTTATTTTCGCTCCTCTTGAGAATTTAACATATACCAAAACTAAGTCAAATTTGCCGCACACAGGTATAATTTCCGGTGTAAAGCTTGACGATGGGAGTGTCCTGCAAGCCGATGCTGTTATTCTTGCATCAGGCGGCTCGTCATATCCGCAAACAGGCTCTACGGGCGACGGCTATAAAATGGCTGAAAAAACGGGACATACAATTGTTCCTCTGCGCCCCGCGCTCGTACCTCTGGAGCTTTGCGGCAATCATTATAAGCTTCTTCAAGGGCTTACATTGAAAAATGTTGTGCTGGATCTGAAATATAACGGCGACACCGTATATAAAGAATTGGGTGAATTGCTTTTTACTCATTTCGGGGTTTCAGGCCCGTTGGTTTTATCCGCAAGTTCAAAAATGCAATACGGAAACCAGACCGGGTATACTCTTCACATAGACTTGAAACCCGGATTGAACGGCAAAACATTGGATAAGCGGTTATTGCGCGACTTTTCTGAAAACTCCAACAAGGATTTCATTAATTCTCTTTCCGGACTTCTTCCTAAAAAGATGATTCGGTTTATTGTAGAATTGAGCGGCATACCCGAACGTCAAAAAACGCACCAAATCACCGCCGCTCAACGTGAAAGGTTAGTAAATCTTCTTAAAAATTTGACTTTCGAAGTAAAAGGGACCCGCCCCTTATGCGAGGCGATAGTTACCGGCGGCGGAATAAAAACAAACGAAATCAATCCTAAAACTATGGAATCTAAACTTATAAAAAATCTGTTTTTCGCAGGCGAAATTATCGACACCGACGGATTTACCGGCGGTTTCAATATGCAGATCGCTTTTTCTACGGGTTATATAGCAGGAAAACGGGTTTCGAAAATTTTTTCCGTTATTTGATTTTATAGTAAGATGTAAAAAGAACACCGAAATAAAACAAAGGAGCCAGATTATGTTTACGGTCGCGATCGACGGGCCTTCGGGAGCGGGTAAAAGTACCATCGCTAAAAGAGCGGCAAAAGAGTTCGGCTTTTTGTATATGGATACAGGCGCGCTCTATAGAGCGGTCGGCTTATATATGCTGCGCTGCGGAATAGATACTGACGATGAACAAAAGGTTTCAAAAAATTTAGACTTTGTGAATGTCGGGTTGAATTATGAGAACGGAATACAGCGTGTTACATTGAATCGGGAGGATGTAAGCGAAGCAATTCGCAAAAACGAAGTTTCTATGGCCGCATCAAATGTCAGCGCGCATAATTCGGTGCGAAAATTCTTGTTGGCTTTCCAACGGGATACGGCACAAACCCAAAATACCGTAATGGACGGACGGGATATAGGAACCGTTGTACTTCCGGACGCTCAGGTGAAAATATTTCTCACTGCCACCGGAGAAGCGCGGACAAAGCGCCGCGTACTCCAGCTTACCGAACTTGGGCAAAAAGCATCTTACGAAACAATACTTGCCGAAATAGAACAGCGGGACTATAACGATATCCATCGGGAACACTGCGCTCTTAAACAAGCACCCGGCGCAGTTTATGTAGATACCACAAACATCACCCTGGAAGAATCCGTTAACAGGGTTATAGATATTATAAGATCTGAATATGAAAGGTTTGGTTGAAATTGCCGCTTTTCTACCGGTTCGCGCGTACTGTATGTGCTGCGGTGGCTGCCCTTATATATAATTGCAAGTTCGAGGGATTAAATAATTTTCCTGAAGACGGTGGTTTTATATTGGTATGTAACCATCGTTCTTATGTGGACCCCGTTCTGCTCGGGTTGCGGCTAAAGCATCCGCTTGTATTTATGGCAAAAGCAGAATTATTTAAAATCCCGGTTTTAGGTTTTCTTATGAAAAAGCTGGGTGCTTTTGAGGTTTCACGCGGAATCGGCGGCACAAGTGCGCTGGACTTTGCGATAAAAACCGTAAATGAAGGGAAAGCATTAGCTTTGTTTCCCGAAGGGACGCGCTCCAAAACAGGCGAGCTTAAAAAACCCAAAAGCGGTGTTGTAGTTATAGCCGCTCAAACCGGCAGCATTATTATTCCGGCAGCTATATCATTTCAAGGAAAGCTGAGGTTCCGGCGGCGTATAACAATCCGTTACGGAAAACCGATAGATCCCAAAACCTTAAAAATTGATCTGACAGACCGGAGTACGATCCGAACCGCGGCAAATACCGTAATGAATTCGATATCAGAGCTTTTGGAGTGACAAAAAAGTATGCAGTCTAACAATGATATCAATATCACGCTCGCAAAGACAGCAGGATTTTGTTTTGGTGTCGATCGTGCCGTATCCATCGTTAACCAATGCGTAAAGGTCAATACTCTTGCCGGAAAAAAAACCGCAACACTCGGACCTATTATCCATAACCCACAGATTGTCCGTGAATTAGCAGAACGCGGGATACGCATCATTTATAATGTCGCTGAAGCAGAACCCGGCGAAACCGTGATAATCCGCTCCCACGGGGTTACACCCGGCGTAAAAGCCTTGCTGGAGCAAAAAGGCATACCTTACATAGATGCTACCTGTCCGTATGTGGCAAAAATACATTCTATTGTTCAGAAATATTCCCGGGCAGGATATACTATCTTCATTGCCGGTGACAAAGATCACCCTGAGGTTCAGGGGATAGCGGGGTATTGTGAACAGGGTGCAGACGAAGTTATTGTTTTTAAAGATGAAAACGAACTTAAAACAAAGTTCGGCGAAATTATAACCAATCAAAAAAAACCCGGTATTCCTGTCGATAAACCGGCTATTTTAGCGGCACAAACCACTTTCAATACAGAAATTTGGAAAAAATGTCAAAAAATTATCAGAAAACACTATACAAACACCGTGATATTTGATACAATATGTAATGCGACCACTCAACGTCAGTCTGAAACAACCCGGCTAGCTAAAGAATCCGACTTTATGCTGGTACTCGGGGGCAGGTCAAGTTCTAATACAAGAAAGCTTTTTGAGATATGTAAAGAGCACTGTCCGACAGCGGCGATTGAGGACATAAAAGAAATTTACAACTTGGATTTTAACCAGGCAAAAAAAATAGGCGTGACCGCGGGAGCATCAACGCCGGCGCATATAATAGAGGAGGTTCTAAACATAATGGACGATTTATTACGATCAAACTTTGATGAAACGGTGATTGAAAACGATTCGGAGATAACTTCCGGAAATGAATCGGAATTCGCTGCTATGCTCGAAGAATCAAAAACAGAAAAAATATATGCAGGGAGAAGGATAAAGGGTATTGTTACTTCGGTTTCCAAAAACGAAGTGCAGCTTGATATTGGCGCTAAGGGTGCCGGTATTATTCCGGCAGATGAAGTTACATCCGATCCGTCGGTGAACCCTGTGGATATAGTTAGCATAGGCGATGAATTGGAAGCCGTGGTCATGAAGGTAGACGACCGTGAAGGACTTGTTCTGTTATCCAAAAAGCAAAACGATGCTTTTGCCGGATTTGACAGTATCATCAGTGCTTATGAAGAAGACGTTGTTCTCGAAGGCGTTGTGACCGATGCGGTTCGCGGCGGATTACTTGTCCTGTCGAATCATGTCAAGGTTTTTATCCCCGCCAGCCAATCCGGGCTCAGACGGGATGAAAGCATGGAAAGCCTTTTAAAATCCAAAGTTAAATTTAAGGTTATCGAATTGAAAGAAGGCGGACGGCGCGCCGTGGGTTCTATTCGTAAAGCGGCACAAGAGGAACGCGAAAAATCCTCCGCTTTGTTCTGGGCCGATGCTGAAATCGGCAAAATTTACACCGGTCCCGTCAAATCTCTTACATCCTACGGTGCTTTTGTCGATCTGGGCGGTGTGGACGGTATGATTCATATCACCGAATTAACCTGGGCAAAAGTCAAGCATCCCTCCGAAGTTGTTAAGGAGGGCGATGTCGTCACGGTTTACATCAAAGACATAACCCCTGAAACAAAGCGCATTTCTCTGGGATATAAGAAGTCCGAAGATGATCCGTGGGTAAAATTCTCTAATGAGTTTTTTGTCGGCGACAAAATACAAACCAAGATCGTTTCGCTGGTTCCCTACGGTGCATTTTGCGAAGTGCTGCCCGGAATAGACGGTCTTATCCATATTTCGGAAATTTCACATCAACGAATCGCAAAATCAGCGGATGTCCTTTCTGTAGGACAGGAAATTCAGGTTGAAATAATCAGAATAGATACCGAAAAGAAAAAGGTCAGCCTTTCGCTTAAATCTCTCGAACCCGAAGAACCTACGGCACAGGATACGGATTTACAAGAAGCCGCTGCCGCTGCAGGAGTTACGCTCACAGCGGATGATGACACTTCATCAGAATTGAATGAAGCTCATACAGAGCCGATCGTCACAGATTCTGCGGAAGAATCGACTTTGACAGATACCGAAACCGAAACCGAAGTATCATCTGCGACTGATTCCGCTGAAGAAAAACCCGCTAAACCTAAACGTACCCGGGCGAAAAAGACAGAAGAACCGAAAGACGAAACCGAAACATCATCTGCGACTGGTTCCGCTGAAGAAAAGCCCGCTAAACCTAAACGCACACGGGCGAAAAAGACAGAGGAACCGAAAGACGAAACCGAAACATCATCTGCGACTGATTCCGCTGAAGAAAAGCCCGCTAAACCCAAACGCACCCGAGCAAAAAAGACAGAAGAACCGGAAGAAAAGTCATAAATAGACCTCCTCGGAAATTAAAACGTGATGTATGAACACAGACGTTTTTTCGTCAAACAAGGCAATTTTGACGAAAATGTCATGGATGTTTGAGAATAAATTAACGCCGTGTGACGGGAAATCTTCCGTTCATACGTCGCGAAGTGGTTTTCGAGGAGGTCTAATATATCATAAGCATAAAAACCGCTCATCATGGCAAAAAATTCATGATAAGCGGTTTTTTGTTACGAACATCCTCAATTAGTATGAAATTCATACTAATCTCACATTAAAATCATCGTTTCAAACTTCGTTCGTTATTCGTTTTTCTTAAAAAACTACTCACTCGTTTTCAACGGTTTTTAAAATGGGATTAGTATCAATCATATATCACTTTTTCACACGAAACTTTTTACTTACGGCTTGCCTCGAATTGATATAGTTATTCTTCCCCTTTGCGACAAGGATAAACATATACTTTTCGCCCTTTACGAATTTGCCCCTTATATCTTTCGTAAACTTATAGCCTGTTTTTCCTTTTTTTATTTGTTTTGTCGCTAATGCTTTTTTATTCTGGTAACCGTGCTTATCAAACGAATATATCTTCAGCGTATAACCGCTGTTATTGGATACATTTTTCCACGTTGCTTTTTTTGCGGTCAGTTTTAGTTTTTTGGGTGTGGAAAGAATTTTTTTCGATTTTTCAAATAAATTCCAATCGTCTGCTTTGCAACCGGATTGTTTTATTTTTTTGCCTTTGTTGTAATCAAAACCCGCCGCTACAACTGTGCCGTCCTTTTTTAATCCTATTGTATAGTAATAACCGGCGGAAACGGCAATAATGTCTTTCCATTGATTAACACCGAGCTGTCCAAAAGAATTGTTACCGACTGCCACGACTGTGCCGTTCCTCTTTAACCCTACTGTGTGCTCTCTCCCGGCGGAAATCGCAATAATATCTGTCCAAGACGATACTCCTTCCTGTCCGTGTTTTTCGATGTCTTTGCTTTTATGTGCTTCCGTCACCACAACGGTGCCGTTCCTCTTTAACCCTACTGTAAACATATGCCCGGCATCAACTGCGGTAATATCTTTCCATAAGGATGTATCATTACCATATGTTTCCACAACAGTGCCGTCTTTTTTCAAACCCACTGTATTGTAATGCCCGGCGGAAACGGCAACAATATCTCGCCATGAAGAAACGTCGCACTGTCCGTAATTGGCGGAATTGTAGTTATTTATCGCCATAACTCTACCGTTTTTTTTCAAACCTACTGTATGACTGGCACTGGCGGCGACGGCGATAATGTCTGTCCATGATAATTTTCGGTTTACAAGAATATTTTTCTTTTTGTTTAATTTATATATTCCCTTTGTTACAACAGTACCGTCTTTCTTCAAACCTATCATATTAAATTCGCCGGAAGCGACGGCGGTAATGTTTTTCCAGGACAATGTACCGTCATACGGAGATGTGGATGCAACCGTGCCGTCACTTCGCAAACCCAATGTGCGATTCCATCCCGCACTTACCATTATAGCAGCGTCAGAAGCGTTTCCCGATAATGCCGATAATGTGGATAATGCGGTTGTGTTAATTACCGGAAATATGCCGATAATTATAATCGCCACCATAAATATACTTATGGTCTTTTTCAAAAAAACAACTCCCTGCGCAAAAATCCCCGACAAAACAGTCGAGGATTTTATATCTTCTCTTTTATTTTATATGAATGCATTAAACAGTAATCCTGAATATGCCGAAGCATTAAGCAGCATACTGCTCCAATCATTTGTGCTTGTGTTTGTGCCCATCATTTTATTGAAATTTTGTGTCATCGCTTCGGAATATGCCGTAACATATGCTTTGTTTGCAACATCCCGCACTTTGCTTCCGAAAGAACCGACACCCTGAAAGTTTCGCGAAAAACTTCCGTTAAGTACAGATTCTGCAAGCTTACTTTCATTTTTTATTACCAGCTTACCATCGGAATCTTTTCCTATTCCCATAGATTCGAAAGCTCTGTTGAAGTTGCGTTCTATTTGGGAAAATTGACCGGAAAGAATTTTTGAACCCGATGATGCATCCTTCAGTTTATTATAATCGTCCAAAAAGCTTTGAACCGAGTCAGTGGCTTTTTTGGAGTCCGGACTATAAGAAATTGAAGTGTTTCCGACTTTTTTCAAATCTGCTGTTACGCCATCAATCAGATTGACTCCCGTATTGGTTTCGCTGGTAAATCCTTTTCCGTTAACGGTATATTGTGCGCTGGCTGCTTCCTGTGCGATGTTGCTAAGATTTGCGGCACTGCTGTCTGTGACGGTGAATTTTCCGTCTTTTCCGCCTGTTTTTCCGCCATCAAGCTTTAAACTTACCGTGCCCGCTTCCTTATCCTCCACAACAGTCGCTTTATAACCTGCGCCTGCGGAATTGATTTTTTCCGCCATCGAATTCATAATACTCTTGTTGTTGGATGTTTCGGATATATCCACACTGAAAGAAACCGATTTTCCCGCACTGTCCGCAATGCTTATGCTAAACTTATCTCCGGTAAATGAATTATCAGCGGCGTTTAATGCCGCACCCGTGTTTTGCTGGGTTTTTGCGAGCTGACTGACTTCTACATTTGTTTTGGTAAAGTTTGACACCGATGCTTTGCTTGCCACTGATGCCGAAAGCACATCTTTGTCGGAAGACGTTGCGGCTTTTCCAATATTTGGTGAGAACTGAGACATCGACGACATCGACGACAATGATTTATTGAACGATGATGCTTCTGTCCGAATGCCACCAAGCGTATCAAACATTGTTTTGTTGAAGCTGGCTAAGGAGCTTGTACCAAAGTTGTTGACAGACGGGTTGTTCCACCCGCTGCTTTCCCATATGCTTTTTGCCATACCCGAAACCGTGTTCAACGGACTGCTTTTGTAGACACTCGGTGTTTGGAAAATGTTACCTATTGATAACGACATTCTTGTCATCCCCTTCCGTAATAACTATAAACTAAACAAATCCATATTCATTATACACTTCATCCAAAATTTTGTCAATACAAAAGTGAAAATTTTTCACGACTTCCGCATGAATGTTCATTCCAAGCAAGAACAAACGGGAGTATAATTTTTCTAAGTCTCTAAAATCTGCCCGAAATATTTTTGGGGATTACAACAAATCATAAATCTTTTCTTGCTCAAG
>WRKL01000054.1 GCA_009778115.1 Oscillospiraceae bacterium
AAAAATGATTGATAATTACAAAATCGGTAACAGAATCGCATTATTACGCAGAGAAAAGGGATTAACCGGGGAAAGTTTCGCTGAAAAGCTCGGTGTTTCTCCGCAAGCGGTTTCCAAATGGGAGAACGGAAAAAATCTGCCCGAAACCGCGTTGCTCCCCGCTATTTCGGCGTTACTTGGCACGTCTATTGACTCCATTCTAATTCCGCAGGAACTCGTTATACTCGATGCGCGTTATACTTGCGGCGACAGCTATATCGTCGTGACGGACGCGGTAAACCGCGCTGCCCGAAGCAACAAATTACAATTTAAAGCCGAATGTCCCGTTGGCGGTCATTCTACCCCGGGTTCGGCGGTATTTGTTTTGACGGTAAAATATCAAACGCCGAGCGGCAGTTATTATACTTTTGTGCCGCTCGGCGAAATATTAAATTTGGATTTAACGTCCGTAGGGTTAGCCGCTAAAAAAGATTTTGAAATTGTCGGCGCGTATTACGGTATTCGCGAAAAATATAAGTCTGTCATGGATAAAATGCAGCACTACGAATACTTTAACTGGAACGAAATCCATGTAAATCACGAAACATTCCCATCGTCCCCCGGTGTTGACGAATCGGAATACTTAACGCTGGTATATATGAATAATGCCGGAATTCATGTTGTAAGCTGTGAAGAAAACGGAATACTCCGCTATACCGACGACAGAACCGGGTTATATTTGAAAGATACATCAACCTGTATTTTGTCCGGCATTTCACCGCTGTCATGGGGACACGGCATGGACTGTTGCTGGGGCGGTTCTCTGTACACTGCGTTAAAGTATATGGGCGAATCTTACACCTACGAGCAGCTTATGGGAATGTCCGGTGCGTGTTATCGGCTCAACTTCACCGAAGTTTGGGATTGGAGCGCAACCGATGCTCTTGTAGCGTTCGACTATTCGGATATTTTATTTAAGGCGATTGGTTATGAACAAGTCTGGGCTGACAGGCTTGACAAAGATAAAAGAAGCTCCGAACGAAAACTGATTGTCAGCGACATACAAATGGGCAAGCCGGTGGTTGCAATAAATTTACGAGTCGCTCCTGAATGGGGTGTTATTACAGGTTATGCCGACAATGGCAAGAAGCTTTACTGCCGCACATATTTTGACGGCGATTTACTTGAAGAAGACGGTAAGGTTAAGTCAAGCGGAAACGAATACCTTGAAACAGAAAACTGGCCTTTTATGCTTGTGCATTTCGGCAAAAAGGAGGAACGTCCGGCTGATAAAGAAATTCTCAAAACGTCTTTGCAAACGCTTGTGGATTCGTTTCATGCCCCATGTGAACGTGGATATTGGCAAGGTGAGGAAGCATATAAAAAATGGATTGAAGGCTTGAAGAATGATTCGTTATGGGACTTGAACAATATCCGTGACGACTTCTGCCGCCGCGCAAGCGTAAATGAGTGTACATTACGCAGTCTTATTGATGAACGCCGCTGTGCCGCTGTGTTTCTGGGCGAGTGCGGGCAAACCGAATTATCGGAAATGTATCAGCGTATTTACGAGCGTGTAAATTTTTTCTACAATAAATGGATTCATAAATGGGATAAAGTTTCAAATGATGGCAAAGAATGGCGCAGCGAAGAAATACATTTGCTTGAAGCGGTTTTGGAAACCGAGCGTGGAATTGCAAAAAAAACAGAAGAAATAATAAAAAAATTGAGGATTTAAATATGATAGCTTACGATCTAATAATAAAAACCAATCATTACCTAATCAGGGGCGGAAAACTTAGCAATACACAAAGAATACTATTGTACACAAGAGTTATACGACAATAAAATTACCGAAAAAAATGAAATTGATTTGAAATCAGATATATATAAGAAACGTATTTAAAATTTGATTGAATTAATTTTTGTAAAAATAAAATATTTAAAAAAGAAGTAAAATATTCGGTAATGGTTAGTCCGTAACGGGTGCTTCAAGTTTATGTTTCTTTTTGTTTTTTACCCTCTTTGAATATATTACAAGCCCGATAAAAATAGCAAAACCCAGCGCGGATAACAGCAACCCGGGTACGATACCCGGCGTAAGATAAGTCAGCTCAATTGTGTTTTTCCCGGCTTTTAGCGGCAATGCCGTAAACATAGTGTTTGCTTGCAGTAAATCGGCATTTTCACCGTTCACTTTCGCGCTCCATCCCTTAGAATAAGGAATAGACAAAACCATAATCTTGTCCGAAGAAAGGAAGGCATCCCCTGTTACACGGTTTGGTTTTATTTCAATGTTTTCCAGCGGTTCTTATTTCAAAGCATTGACCTGAGCAGGATAATTTTTCATTGGGTAACAATAAATTTTAATATCTTCCAAAGAATAAGTCCCTTTATTCTTAAATGTAATTGTCACCGCTGTTTGCGGTTCTTCGCTGTAACCTAAATTAAAAAGATAATCATATTCATCATAAAAATACGGGTGTTTCGCAAGCGGTACAGTTCGGGACTTGTATAATATTTCGGTTTTTAAAGAAACTTCTGCTTCCAACATTGTTTCGCTAAAAAATCCTGATAACCGCACATAGGTTTCACTGTCGGCTTCACCCGCAAAAGTCAATGTCACGGCAGTGTTGTCTTTTTCTATATTTAATACATTATCATCCCAAGTCAAATCGGTTAGTCCATTTGATTGCAGAATGTAAGGAATTTCTCGGGAAGTAAATTGCAAATCTTCTATATTCACAGCACCCGGATAAATTTTTTCTTCTTCCGCATTGTTCAAAACAACCGCTTGTAACATTGCTTCCTGTTTGTCTAAGGCACTAAGTTCCAGATATTCTTCTCCCGGAATGTGCTTATCATAGGTATAGCCCAGGGGAAGAGAATATTCATTCAGGTATATTTTTTGTTTTTGTTTTTTATCTGTTTTTGTTTTATGGTTTGTTTCATCATAAAGTGTATACCCAAAATAAGCCGGGGTATCGTGTTTTCTTGTAGAATAATATTTTACACTTGCCAGCGCATTAAGTGCCGCACGACCGTCAAAACCCCCTCTAATACAAAAGAGGAACCTTAAAGGCAATTCATTCTCGACAAAACCCTGCGGAATTACCCCGTTCATTAAACTCCAATACGACGTTAGACCGTTATAGTTAAGCATAGAAGATGAATTGGGGAACCAGTTATAAGGCACATCAACCCTGTAAAATGATTGGTCGTTTTCCCGAACTTTTTTTGACAGCGAAGGTAGCGAATTATATGTTGTTTTGACTATTCCGTGAGGTTCAAAATCATTAATATATTTTCCTGTATCCTCATGATTCATATAGTATGAATTTAGAATTAGGTTCACAGCGACAACCAATATTAAAGCTATACGAAATACAGTCGGTTTTAATTTTACTGTATTGCACGCAAAAATAATAATAACGGTAGGCAAAAGCATACAAAATGCGATTAAAGAACCCCACGAACGAAAAGTGTCGTTAAATACGGTGAAATAGCCGTATACACATAATGATACTATCAAAAAAACCGTTTCTTTTTTTAGGTTTGACAACATATATTTGATGGATGGTTTCGCACGGGAGTCCAACGATGAAACCGATGAAACCGATGAAACCTGATTAAACGGCAATATGCGCGGGAGCATATATACAGTTAAAAAGGAAAGTATCAAGGAAAATAAGAAAGTCCAACGCCCGGTGGCATAACCAAAACCATTCATAAAAAGGCTGCCCGCAGGAAAGATATATAAGATTAGCGCAAACCCAAAAAACAAAAGAAAACAGCGTTTGAACGGTTTTTCCGTCTTGCTGATAAAAAACATTATCAAAACCGGCAAAACGACAGCCGCCAGTCCCAAATAATCCCAGGTTGCAAACATAGCCGTAATATTTATAAATTTGCTGATGATGTGATCTAAGCTAATAAACCATAGATGTTCCGGCAGCGTCACGCCCCGATCCGGTCCCAGGAAAAACCCTAATATCATAGGTAAAAACAAAACAGAAGCCATCATTAAGCCAAGGAGATAGCTGGAAATAGCTTTTAAACTCAAAGGAAAGATTTTGCGCCAAAATTTTTTTCCGTACAAATGGTATATACGGATAAAAGCGTAAACAAACATAAAAACACTTATCATATATAAAAAATAAAATCCGGTTAAAGCTAAAAGAAAGATAGAAATAATAAATAGAAAAGGCTTCTTTTTTCTTAAAATCATATCCAGTCCCAAAAAAACCAGCGGAGCGTATATCAAAGCGATAGAAAAAAAAGGATGCCTGGGATTTGCGAATAACGCATAACCGCTGAAAGCATAAACAAGCGAACCTGTCAATATTGCCCAATTTTTTTGTTTTGCATAAAAACAAAAAGCTGAGAATGTGAGCCCTGCCAAATAAGGGCGCAGGATTATGAGAGCGTTATAATATGTTTCGGTATGTCTTACGGGAACAAACACCGAACCCAGACTGAAAACATCACCAATACCCAAGGTCGTCAGCGGTTGTATAATATCGTTACCCATGCCAATCCCAAAATCGAACATCGGGAGCGCCGACAATGCGGAGAAAAAATCTCCGGTAAAATAATTGCGAAGCAAAGCACGCCAGTATTGTCCGAAATATTGCTGTGCCACAATATGCTGCTGAAGCGCATCATACCTATGGATAAACGAAAGACCTCTTTGAAAAAATATCCAGAACCCAAGCATAAAAATTATCCCGAACAACAAAGTATATATGCCCCAAAACCAAAGCAGTTTTTTTCGCCGTGACAGCGGATCGTCAGCGAAATCCAAAGCACTTTGCAATGACTTCCATAGATTTCCTGTCTTTTCTTTCATTCAGCTTTCTCCTCGTTTGTTTGTAACAAAATCATTTCCTGCCCGTTTTTTTAAAGTCTTTTTGAACGTTTTGTATCAAGTTGTGATTCTTGATAATCCGCAACTGCTGCCTTAATATTATTCGCAATCTCTGTTACCCTATCCGATAATGGATTTTGTTCACGTTGAAATTCATAAGGTATTATCGGTTCGGGTAATGGGTATTCGTGTAATGGGTATTCGTGTAATGGGTAGTCTGGAACCTCAATTCGGGGTTCGTTTTTTCTTTTCCAAAACATTATATTTGCTCCTTTATATTATTTAACAATATATTTTTTTGCAATGTGATTACTATTAGCCGTCGATACCCAAAGTACAAAACAGATATATTCTTCCATTTTGTTTTATCTATAGCTTTTAACATTGCTATGACAGGAGGTATTAGGCGATTTGGATTTTATTGTATGTTATAGGTCGTCAAGGTTTATCGTTTCCCGCACCACAGCGGTGGGGAGTTTGCTGGACGATATATACAGCCGCCCTAAATATTCACCCAACAACCCGATGCTGGCAAGCTGTACTCCTGCAAAGAACAAAATGACGATCATAGTCGATGCCCAGCCCAAAGGAGCGTCAGGGTTCAGTATGCGGGATATAAGTGTCCACACACCCGCACCGACTGCGACGGCAGCAATCACAAATCCCAGCACCGTAGATATTCTCAAAGGTTTAGCGGAAAAGTTCAAAAAGCCGTTGAACCATAACGCGAACAGTTTCCGCAAATTGTAGTTCGATTTTCCCTCAAGCCGGGGCCGGTGGATCACATCCGTATTTCCCACCTTGCCCGTGACGGCAAAAATGATACCGAAAATATAAGGATAATTGTTTGTATAACGGATAATTTCATCACGAACAAATTTACGCATAACAAAAAAGCTGTTGGTACGGATGCCTTTGGGTTTACCTACCATTATTTCTGCCATTTTTTGATTTATAAAGCTTCCGAATATCCGGAAACCGCTCTGTTTTTTTGTACCGTATCGCGCGAAAACCACATCCAAATCCTCGCGTTCCAAAGTTTCGAGAAGTTTACCGATCTCGTTGCCGGGATGTTGACCGTCGTCGTCCATATTGATAATAAATTTCCCGGAAGCGTAACGGTAGCCCACCATCATAGCCGCGGTTTGTCCGGAATTTCGGGCAAGACTTACAACCTTGACGTTTTTATCCTGCAATGCCAGTTCTCCGGCGACCGCCAAAACATTGTCCGGACTGCAATCATTAACCAGAATGATTTCATAATCCGCGATATTCAGCCGCTCAAGCTCCTGACGCACTTCGTTTACCACAAATCCGATAGTCTTTTCTGAACAATACAGCGGAATTACCACCGACACATAGGGAGCGGTCTTTGGTTTTGATGATATTTTTATTTCGTCGCAGGATCCCGGTATTTTCTGCTCCATCATACCCCTCCTTTTTCGGTTATAGCTCCGTATTGTTCTTCAATATATTTCAAATAACGGCCCGACAGGATATTTTCAAGCCATTCGGGATTGTTTTTGTACCATTGAACCGTTGCGGCAATTCCCCGTTCAAAATTGTAACCGGGACTCCAGCCGAAATCTTTCTTCATTTTTCCGGCATTAATAGCATAGCGCAGGTCATGACCTTTACGATCGGTTACAAAAGTAATCAAATCCCGGGGCTTTTGCAAAATGTCGAGCAGAATATGCACTACCTCAAGATTTGACATTTCGTTGTTACCGCCGATGTTGTAAATTTCACCCGGCTCACCAGGCTCACCCGGCTTTCCTTGACGTAAAATAGTGTCTACAGCTTCGCAGTGGTCAAGCACATACAACCAATCCCGTACATTAATTCCCTTACCATAAACAGGGAGAGGTTGGTCGTTCATAGCGCGGGTTATCATTAGAGGGATCAGTTTTTCCGGAAATTGATAGGGACCATAGTTGTTCGAGCAGCGGGATATGGTAACGGGAAGCCCGTAAGTGCGTCCGTACGCCATCACCAAAAGGTCAGCGGAGGCTTTGGATGCACTGTAAGGACTGCTGGGACACAAGGGGGTATCTTCGGTAAACAGTAAATCCTTACGGTCCAGCGGTAAATCCCCGTAAACCTCATCGGTTGACACTTGATGGAACCTTTTTATGCCGTGTTCCAATGCCATATCCAAAAGCACCTGCGTACCTATAACATTGGTTTGTACAAACAGCCCCGGATTGGTAATGCTGCGGTCAACATGACTTTCGGCGGCAAAATTTACTACTATATCAAATTTTTCCCGTCCGAAAAGTTCTTTGAGAAGTATACGATCCGAAATATCGCCGTGTGTGAACCGGTAATTTGGGGCATTTTTTACAGGCTCAACGGTTTCAAGATTTCCGGCGTAAGTCAGCGCATCCAGATTGACGATAACGTCCTGCGGATACTTTTCGATCATATAATGAATAAAATTTCCACCGATAAATCCTGCTCCGCCGGTTACTAAAATCTTCAATCCGGTTTACCTTCCTTTACTAATGAATTATTCACGCTCTGACTAACGGATCCGACCGTCCAATAATTTTTGCAAGTACGCGCCGTAGGGGGAAACACCGTATTCCGCACGCAGTTCAGCGAGCTTTTCTTTACCGATATATCCCAGCACATACGCTGTTTCTTCCGGGCAGCATACCTTACGCCCCTGATATTTTTCCAGCATATACATAAAAGAGGATGCTTCGGCAAGCGACTCGTGCGTTCCGGTGTCCAGCCAGGTGTAACCCCTGCCCAGTATACTTACAGACACGCGTCCCTGCTCCAAATATATCCGGTTAAGGTCGGTTATTTCAAATTCTCCCCGCGGCGACGGTTTTAGGGTTTTAGCGTAGGATACAACGTTATTATCATAAAAATACAACCCCGTGACGGCGTAGTTGGATTTCGGGTTTTCGGGTTTTTCCTCCAGCGAAACAACCCGTCCGTTTGCATCAAATTCCACCACGCCGAAAGGTCGGGCATCGTCCATGTAATAACCGAACAATGCGCACCCGGTCATTTCTCTTATTGCGGAATGAAGTTTGCCCACAAGACCGTTTCCGTAGAATATGTTATCACCCAGTATTAAAGCTGCGGAATCATCCCCGATAAAATCCGCTCCGATAAGGAATGCCTGTGCTAATCCGCCGGGTACGGGCTGTTCGGCGTATGCAAGATTTATCCCATAGTTTTCGCCGCTGCCCAAAAGATTCTCAAAATCCTGCCGCTGTTCCGGCGTTGTGATAATCAAAATATCACGAATACCCGCCAGCATCAATACCGTCAGCGGATAGTGGATCATGGGTTTATCGTATACGGGTAATAATTGTTTAGAGGTCACCCGGGTCAGAGGGTAAAGCCTGGTTCCCTTGCCGCCCGCTAATATAATACCTTTCATATAAAACGCCACACACGGTTTGCCGCGCACCAGCGAA
>WRKL01000055.1 GCA_009778115.1 Oscillospiraceae bacterium
TATTACGCCAAAAAAATGGGACTGCCGATAAATAAGCTGATATGCGCATCCAACACTAACAATATATTAACAGACTTTATAAATGAAGGGGAATATAATTGCAAACGGGAATTTTTTAAAACAATATCGCCATCCATGGATATATTGATTTCAAGCAATCTGGAGCGGTTGATATATGAACTTTCCGGACGCGACAATGAATATATAAAGGATATTTTCGGCAAGCTGCAATCAGACAAATATTATAAAGTTGAACCGCAGATGCAAGAAATAATGCAAAAAGAATTTTACGGAGGATATTGTACCGAACAGGAAACCAGAACTGAAATAAAACGTGTTTTTGAAAAATATTCATATGTTTTAGATCCGCATACAGCAGTGGGTTCTAAGGTTTATGAGGATTATAAAGCCAAAACAGGGGATAACACAAAAACCGTTATCGCCGCTACCGCGAACCCTTACAAATTCCCGCAAAGCGTTGTTTACGCCATAAAGGGTTCAGGAAACAATGAGAAACAGGAACAAAAAACACCCTTTGAAGAATGCGAACAACTACGGGAAATTTCAAATCAACCGATACCACAGGCTATAGAATCGTTAAGAACCGCTGAATTGCGATTTGGGCGCGAAATATTGCCGTCCCGGATGAAGGAAGTAATTTTGCAGGAATTGGGGATTATGTAAGGGTGAGTTTACCGTCACCCTTTTTACGCAACCCTTTTTACCGCCACCCTTTTACCACTACCCTTGCGCGCTTGTACAACAAATGTTTTGCCGGCTTCTGATGATCGGGCTTCCGGTGATCAGGCTTTCGGTGATCGGGCTTCCGACGACCGGGCGGCGATCAATGGGAATCAACCCCTACGCTTCCTCAAAAGTTTCGCAGGTGGTGTCTTCGGAGCAAGCTGCGTTACGCGGTCCGACCTTAATATTTTCGGCGGTGCAGTTACTATCCAAATCATTATACAGGCAATGAGATACATCGCATTTTACATTCCGCAAAATTCCTTCGTCATGCTCAAACACGATAATAACCCCCTTTCGTTTTTAGACAACCTCTTAACGGAGCAGGTTTTTAGAGGCTGAGTTTACATAAGAATACAATCAAAAAGATCAATTCGCTATATTATACCCTTTTGATTATGCTATAATTCATACTGCGATTTTATAAAAACATCCATAATATTTCAAAAAAATTCCATTGTAAAAAATACTGAAGAAAGGAACCGGGGCGGCGCGTAAAGCATCTGCGGCGGCAGAAATATTTATCCCTTACATGGTATTGCCCAACCCGGTATTTTACATTGCTTATGCCGGATATAATAAATAACCTTAAAACACTTTGCGGTATCCCGGGCATTTCGGGACGGGAAACACAGGTTCGTGAAACTATAATTTCCATGATACACGGTCATTGTGATTACAAAACCGACAACATGGGCAACCTCATATGCCGTAAGAAAGGAACTCTTGGAGCGCGTAAGCATAACCTTATGGTTTCGGCACATATGGACGAGGTAGGCTTGATAGTTCTGGCGATTACCGATGACGGATATTTACGGTTTGATACAGTCGGTGGGATCGATCCACGGGTATTGCCGGGTGTAGCAGTTAATGTCGATAGCATCATCGGCGATAGCATCACCGGCGATAAAATCACCGGTGTTATCGGAACCAAGGCGCTGCATCATTTAGACAGCAGCGAAAAGGATACAGCCGTAAAAATCGAAGAACTGTATATTGACATCGGAGCAAAAAACAAAACTCAAGCGGAAAAATACGTCAAACCGGGCGCAAGCATTACATTTTTGCCGAATTTTACCGAATTTGGAGATGGTATGATACGGTCTAAAGCACTGGATGACAGAGTTGGGTGCGCAGTAATGATAGAATTGATAAAAAGCGAAATAAAGTATGATACCGGCTTTGCTTTTACGGTTCAGGAGGAAGTGGGTACGCGCGGGTCAGCCGCCGCAGCATTCGAGTTGCAACCCGATGTTTCGCTGGTTTTGGAGGCTACTACCGCAAACGATATAGCCGGAGTAGAGCCCGTAAAGCAGGTATGCAAAGTGAACGGAGGTACAGTTGCGGTATTCATGGATAAATTGAATATTTACGATTATGATCTTTATAACAAAGTCCGCGACCTTGCCGACAAACACAATATTCCGTGTCAAACCAAAACATTGATTGCCGGGGGCAACGATTCAGGTACGATCGCAAAAACAGCGGGTGGAGCGCGCACACTGGCGTTGTCTGTACCCTGCCGTTATATACACACACCCTCGAACGCCGTTTTAATTTCGGAAATAGAAAACATGGCGGCGTTGGCAAGGTTAGTTTTGGATATTGTATGCCCGGAAAGGAACAAAAATTAATATGAATTTTTTCAGGTTCGGCGATAAACTGATAAGGCTGGCGGAAAAAGCCGAAGCAAGAGCAAAAACAGTCTTTGCTGAGATAGAAAGCACAGCGGCGTATAACAGCGAAAAACTGCATTACGCTTTTGTGAAAAACAATGTTCGTGAAACTGATTTTAATCCCAGTTCCGGATACGGGTACAATGATGCCGGCAGAGATAAGCTGGACAAAGTTTTCGCACAGGCTTTCGGTGCACAGGATGCGCTGGTTCGGCATAACCTGATTTCAGGAACCCATGCGCTGACAGTAACCCTTTTCGGGGTTTTGCGTACAGGTGATACTCTGGTTTCGCTTACAGGCAGTCCGTATGATACACTGCATAAGGTGATCGGTAATAACGGTAAAAACGGCAAAAACGGCAAAAACAAAGGCTCTCTTGAGGATTTCGGAATAAATTACAAAGAATTCGACTTTGGGCAGTTTTCTCAGCAACAGGGCGGTTTTTCTGACCAAGACATGAAAAATGCAGTAAACGGAGCGAAAATCGCACTTATTCAACGTTCGCGCGGATATAGCTTACGCGAACCGTTGTCGTGCGAACAAATCGGAATCTTAGCCGTGGCGGCTAAAAAAGCAAACCCTGATATAATCATATTTGTTGACAACTGTTATGGTGAGTTTACGGAAAGGACGGAACCTTGCGAACATGGCGCAGACCTGATTGCGGGATCGCTGATAAAAAATCCGGGGGGTGCGATAGCGCGGACAGGCGGATATATAGCCGGAAACACGGATTTGGTCGAAATGTGTGCGCACCGTCTTACAACGCCGGGTACAGGCAAAGATGCCGGTGCGAGTTTGGGCATGACCAGAGAAATGTTTTTGGGGTTATACCATGCGCCCGCGGCGGTAGAAAACGCACTCAAAAGTTCTGCTTTTGCACTTTGCCTTTTCGAAGAACTGGGTTATGAGGTGTATCCGTCTGCGCAATCTGCCCGAAAGGATATTGTTGCCGTAATAAAACTGGGCGATAAAAATAAACTTATAAAATTTTGTGAAGGGATACAAGCCGCATCGCCGGTAGACAGCTCGGTTACACCTATTCCGTGGGCAATGCCGGGTTATGATGATGAAATAATAATGGCGGCGGGTACTTTTACCTCAGGTTCGTCCATAGAAATTTCTGCGGACGCCCCCCTGCGTGAACCTTACGCTGTATTTCTTCAGGGGGGGATAAACTATACGGCGGCCAAAACCGCGATACTGACAGCGGCAGAAAGAATATTATAGGGAAAGGGGAAAGAATAGTATGATTGACACACATTTAAGAGGAATGAAGGTTGAATTGACAGCCATCGGCGGCGGAAAAATCATGGAGGGGAAGGTGGATATACATGAAGATAAAAATGTTACCATCCGAAACTTATACAGCGAAAAGATTAACAAGCAGGCAATTTCTCCCTGGATAAACGGATATGTTAAAGTTATTATCAACGACCCTTTGATAGGACTGGTTGAATTCGATGGAAAAGTAAAGTCTCTGGGTCATCACTATGTGAATATCGAAGATATGCATTATAATGTTATACGTCAGCGGCGGGAAGATGTGCGTGTCACAACCACAATCGAAACCAAAATATTAAAAGATTCCAAGGGGAAAATATTCAACGAGATAATAGAAGGGATCATTTGTGACCTAAGCGTAGGCGGTATGCTTTTCGAGAGCAAAGACGACATAAACAAACAAACTATGTTTAGGATAGATCTGGATTTGGAAACCTCTGAGTTAAACATACCGCTCGTTAAGATCGAAAGAAAATACATTCCTAAAAGCGATACGGAAAAGGATAAATTTTTCCATTACGCTTGCTCTTTCCACTCTATCAACGAAAGCCAGATTACCGATCTGAGAAATTACATATACAAAGTCCAATTAAGACAGCGGAAAAATATTGAAAAAAAAGAAGGGATATCTCAGAAATTATAATCAGGCAACCCAAAATGATCATTCAAAAAGTCGAAAAATAATGGGATTTGCGGTTGATAGAATGTGAAAAACACAAAAGATAATACGATAAATGCTGTTAAAGCAATCGCGATGCTGGTATTTATGCCTTTATATCGTCTGTAGAGGTGCAAACCTAAAAGTTGCCCGAAAGTGTTAGCTAAAAGCAGGATGAATATGTCAAAAATCAATGAAAATCCGCCTGCCGGAATTTCCGGTGTACCCATCGGTATCCCAAAGGCGGATCTGTAAAAATAAAAAATCAAAGGTAAGGTAAGTAATGTGACGACAAGTGCCGACAATGCGGCTGTAAACCATGCTTTTTTATTGATATTATCTTGTTTTTTTCTAACGGAATAATATATTAGCCACCAGCTTATTACCGGCCACAATCCCATCTTCATATGCTCCCAAACGCTGTCGTTGATAGGAGCTATTATTGCGATTGGCAGGATGGGTATAACGTCGTAGATAAAGTGCCAAATTCCGCCGATTAAAAATAGTACAGGTATCCCTAATAATATCTGTATTTCGGGTTTTGATAATTTTTTTATGATTTTCACTAATTTTGTCCTTGCTATCTTGGAATTAGTATGATCATGCAGGTTCGTTATATTTACGGATATTTTGTTTTCTCATTTCGTTATAAACAAAAAACGCGCTAAATGTTTTGCCTAAATAATCCTGCATTTCCGCTTCTGTGAGAGCGCTTTGCTGTCCGGCGGAATTTGTTTCGGTTTCGGTTTTGCTTTTTTCTTGTAGATCCGATGTATCGGCTGCGTTCACCTGTGCGTTGTCCGATTGAACAGCTTGAACAGCTATTCTTGAACTTTCATCCAAAACATCTGACCCTGTAGAACTTTCAGGCAGCTGACCGAGCGGTAATCCGCTTGTCGCACCAATAATTCCAAGACCTACAGAACCATACTGCGCATAGTGTTCCAGCATATCATAAAATCTTACCCCTTCGTTTCCGTAAGCTCTTACTTTAAGTTCGTTTTTACCCTGCGCACTGAAAAAATCAAAATCCTTGTCTGCTAAAATCTTTTCAACTTTCATATCAAATCTCATCCTTCCCTGGAGTTTTTTTGTTAGGGCATCCTTCCCTGGATCCCCCTTTTTTTTGGAAATATTATCGCTTATATTTATTATATCGGCATAAATGATCACAAAATAAGAGTTCGGGCTTAATTCGTTATAAAAAACTTGAAATCCTTTTTTTTATTTGCTATTATGTAAACGAGCACAATAGACCTCCTCGAACATCAAGTTTTAATTCCCGCGGAGGTCTAATAAGAGGGGTATTGAAAAAGTCGTTCATTAAAACATTTAAACATAAAAAATAAAAAGGGGAAATCATTAATTTAATTTAAAATGCACTCCGGAACCGTTGTGGTTTATTTGCAGCAAGAAAGGATTAGCATGGATAATAATTTGTACGAAAAAACATTAGATTCTAAAAAAATTTATGAGGGCAGGATCGTCGAACTAAGAAAGGATACCGTACTGCTCCCCAACGGGAAGGAAGCGCCGAGAGAGGTTATCCGTCATCCCGGAGGAGTATGTATCGCCGCCCTTGAGAATGATATGCTGTACCTTGTCCGCCAGTTTCGTTATCCGTACAACGAAATTTTACTGGAAGTTCCGGCAGGAAAATTGAATTGGGGTGAAGATCCTTTGGAATGCGGAAAACGTGAATTACTTGAGGAAACCGGGCTTGAAGCGGACGAATACACATATCTGGGTAAGCTGTATCCGTCTCCCGCGTACCTGAATGAAGTGATCCATATGTACCTCGCACGCGGCTTGACCAAGAAAAAGCAGGCACTGGATGAGGACGAATTTTTGGAAGTTGTAAAAATGCCCCTGCAAGAAGCCGTTTCCGGGATAATGTCAGGTGAAATCAAGGATGCAAAAACACAGGCGGCAATATTAAAGCTTAAAATTATTACAGAATCTTAATTTTATCCGCCGGCAGAATTTTGGGGAGTTCGTTGCTGATATGTCTGAAGATACTAAAAGAGTAGGGTTTATAGATGAGGTTCGGGGGCTTGCTATATTATGTATGGTTGTTTATCACGGCGCGCTCGATTTGATTATTTTTAATATATCGCAGAACCAATTATTCGAATCGCTCTTTTTCAGCTTTGCCATGAACACAATTCGGGATATATTCGCCGGGATGTTTGTATTTATATCCGGTGCAGCTTGCCGTCTTTCCCGTTCCAACCTAAAAAGAGGGTTGATTCTGGCTATGATTGCCGCAGCTGTAACACTGGCGACCTTTGTTTTTGATGTTTTTTCCGGCGGTGCAGTCGGAATCATCCGGTTCGGAATTTTGCATCTTCTTGCCTTTTCGATGATATTTTTTTCTGTGACAAGGCGTGCGCTTGACAAACTAAAACCGTTGTCGGGCAGTATTATATTCGGTGTTGTCGCACTTGTTCTTTATTCTGCAACTAAAGTTTTACAAATTGATGAAGCAAAACTGATTCCTGAAATGCCGCTATCCCAAATAATAGCGGGGATTTTTACAATAATTTTTCCGTCGTCGGGAGCTGACTCCATAGATTATTTTCCTTTGATCCCGTGGATCGTTATATTTATCGCCGGATCGTATTTCGGGATATACATAAAAGAAAAACGGTTACCTGACTTTTTTTATAAAACCCGTATCCCTTTTCTCGCATGGATAGGGCGGCGCACAATTTTCGTTTACCTGCTTCACCAACCCGTTATAATCGGAATCATACAAATATATTTATATTTGAGTAACCCAAGTAACCCAAATAACCCTGTATAATTTCCGTGGAGATCTATTGAATTTGACAACAAAAAATCTTGTTTTACCTGAAGAAAGGGGGCGCTCGCTGATGAAGGAACAGCTAAACTCTGCCGGGATATTTCACTTCGGTCTTACCGCGTTGCCGCATAGGGGATCATGGTTTGATGTCCGTGCCGCCCAAAGGGTTCCGCACAATGCAAAAACAGCGATAGTATGCCTTTTTCCGTATTATATAAAATGTGAAAAACGTAATACGGCAATGGTTGCGGCGGTAAACGATTATCATATTGTAGCGAAACAAATGATGGAAAATGCTATACAAGAGTTAAAGCCGAAATATCCCGGCGATTATGCGGCGTTTATTGATAATTCACCCTTTGACGAAATATCCTTGGCGGTTTTCGCAGAACTGGGAAGCAGAGGGCGAAACGGTCTTTTGATAACCGAACAATTCGGAAGCTGGGTATTTATCGGGGAAATTGTAACAAACGCAAAAAAATTAGAAACGCAAAAAAAACCTGTCGTTGAAAAAAGCGAAAACAACGGTTTAAAAGGAAAAACAGGGGAGGGGAGTGCAGAATTTTGTACCAGATGCGACCGATGTATCGAAGCCTGCCCTGCGGGTATATTGCCCGAGAAATCTAAGCGTACATGTATATCTGCGATCACTCAGAAGAAAGGTGAACTTAGCGAACAAGAGCGCGCTATGATAAAGCTGGGCGGCAGTGCGTGGGGCTGTGATATATGTCAGGACGCGTGTCCGTGTAATTTCAATGTAAAACAAACACAAATTCCGATGTTTCTGGAAAACTTCGCGCCCGTGATAACCGACGGCGCACTCGAAGTCTGGTGTAAAACTAAGCTGTACGCTTT
>WRKL01000056.1 GCA_009778115.1 Oscillospiraceae bacterium
TTGCTTGCTTGCTTGCTTGCTTGCTTGCTTGCTTGCTTGCTTGCTTGCTATTTAAAATTGTTTCACAATCCGGCATAAAAGTCAAGCCCTTTCGTGTGAATTTTTTGAATTTATTATGATCCCTATCGAGATTTATGCCGATCGTCCGGCACACTCCCTTTATTGTAGTATACCGTCTTTCGTCTGATTTTTCAATAGGTTTTTACAAATTTTTTGATTGAATTTTTTCCGAGGAGGTCTATCCAATAAAAGTAACTATAAAAACGGCTTCAAAAAAAACCGTCCTGATTTTTTCGGATTTTTTCGGGTCAGGACGGTTTTTTGATATTTGCTTTAGGATCGCATTGGCCTTATTAGCCGTATTGGCAACATTAAATAACCGTGTACTCCGGCGTTTTACAAGCTACAGCTACACTTCTACGGCTGCATCTACCGGACAAACGGCTGCGCAGGCTCCGCAGTCGATACATTCGTCTTTATTGATGGAATATTTCCCATCGCTTTCGGAAATACAACTAACAGGACATTCCGGCTCGCACGCGCCGCAGCTGATGCAATCATCATTGATAATATATGCCATAATACTAACACCTCGCTTTCAATTTTTATCGGTATGGATATATTTCATTTATTTGCTGTATTTTAACCCTGTGGGCACGGATTAGGACCCTTCTAATTCCTTAAGCTCTTTAATTTCTGATTTGTTAAGCTTGATTTCAGAATCCTTAATGAGAATTAAATCCTTGCGGTCAGCGTTTACGGGTGCGGCATCGGGCTTGGATTCCAACCGGATCTTATACAAACCGGTAAGAAGATTCAAATCCACAACATATCCGCTGCCCTCCGGCGTTTTAACATATGCTCCCATTTTGGGAGAAATTCTGAGCAGTTCTTCGTACATATCCTGTTCGTATTTCAAACAGCACATAAGACGTCCGCAGGTTCCGCTGATTTTGGACGGGTTGAGGGACAGATTCTGCTCTTTTGCCATTTTGATCGACACTGATTGAAATTCACCCAAAAACGAATTACAGCAAAAAGACCGACCGCAGATACCAATGCCGCCCATCAGCTTGGATTCATCGCGCACGCCGATTTGCCTTAATTCTATACGGGTATGAAACGTACCCGCAAGATCCTTTACCAGTTCCCGGAAATCAACCCTGCCGTCCGCTGAAAAATAAAACAAGATCTTATTGTTGTCAAAAGTATATTCCACATCTATAAGCTTCATTTCAAGGTTATGCTCGGCGATCTTATCAACGCACTTAGCGAAAGCTTCTTTTTCTTTTATTCTGTTTTGCTCGTATACTTCCAGATCCCTTTTGCTCGCAGGACGTACAATGTGTTTCAGCGGGCTTGGGATTTTATTCTTATCCGTTTCACGGTTCGCAATCACAACGTCGCCGCATTCAAGTCCCCGTGTCGTTTCCACAACAACTCTGGAGCCGGTTTTAAACTGCATTCCCGCAGGATCGAAATAGTACACCTTTCCTGCTTTTTTGAAACGAACACCTATTATTTCAATTGTATCTTTCATCAATATCCTCGTTGGGTATTTACACGATTGTGTATATAGTATCAACCAACACCGTCAATGTCAATCGGATGTTAGCGGCGGAATGCAGTTTGTTCAGCAAACTGTCCAGCTTTTCCATTATAATGTTAATTTCAACTTTAGTCAAGTATGAATTTAATTTATTTGATTTGGCATTATTATTTCTGTGCAATACACATTCATCACGCAACGCGCGGCGGAAAATATTTTGTAATTCTACTATAACAGAAATGGCTTTTTGTCTGTCGTTCTCTATTTTACTCAATTCGGCCAAAGCAGCGTATTTTCCGCCGTCCGCTACAGCCGAAGCGATTTGCCGGATTTGCATCAGTTCATCCGTTTCGCGAGTCGTACTTTCTGCTTGTTGTGATTCGGAGAAGGTTGTTTTCGGTTGGCTGCCGGCTGCCGTTTCTGCCGTGTCCGTATCCGCCGCGGTAAATATAGGTATGACCCTCGAAAGTACAGTTGGCCGTACAGCCTTCCTGTTATTGCAGGTCATTATAAATATGACATGATCCGGCGGTTCTTCCAAAATTTTCAACAGTGAATTAGCTGCCGCCGCAGACATGGTTTGGATATCATAGATCAGGTTTATCCTGTAATCGCTTTCGTTAGGAAGTATGTATGTGTCCAATTTCATTTCACGCACAATGTTGGCATGGAATGAATTTCTCCCTTTAGAATCGGTTCCGGAATATTCGACCACATCAGGGTGTGTTTTACGGTTTAATTTTACACAGCTCGGACATTTTTCACAAGGTACGATCTTTTTTCTTTCTTCCTTTTTATCTCGGCAAAGTATAATTTTAGCAAAATCTAATGCAACACCGGTATTGTCCGATGCTCCGTTTTGTCCGCAGATAAGATAAGCATGGGACAACCGTTTGCTCTTGATTGCCGCACTGATATGAATATACGGATCGTTCATATCGATCCCGGCCGGATCCGCCGAATTTTTATTCATCATACACAAACTGCCTTTATTCGCTTTATATTATTTTTTTTCAATACCGTTATAGTTTGTTCATTCAATAATTCCCCTGCCGCAACCAAAAGGCTTCCCGGCGGGCATACGCTTAGGTTTTCAGCACAAATTCTGCCCAGCGCATTCTCTGTGCCGGTATATTCATTTTCTGTCCTTACCGCATCGTAAAGAGCCATATTCTTAACCGGAACGGATAGTTTTTTTATCTTCATGCCGGCAATGGGTTTTCCGGGGGTGAGTTTCAGCGAGTCCGCCAATTTGCCGCAAACATCGTCCTCCAGCAACGGCGAACATATCAGCAGCACATATTTTCCATCCGTGAATTCCGGCTCGATTTTATGACAACGCAGATGCCGGGCTAATTCCTGACAAGTATAACCCGCGCTGTTCGCGTTTATTATAATTTTCATACAATCGAATGATTCCCAGTCAAAAGGAGAAGAATCCAGCACCGGACGGAACCGGAGAATATTGTTCCGATATAGCTGGGGGTTTTCGAACAAAAATTCCACTCCACTCTCGATGGATGCGAGAATCGGATATGACGGACTGGTTGAGCCGAACAAAGACATCAGACTTTTGATCCTGCGGTAAAAAACTGCATCTTTCAAATGCAATATTGCCGCTCCGGTCAAAGAATTTAAAGTTTTATGGGCGCTGTCACAGCAAAAATCCGCGCCTTTTTGTATAGGATGGTTTCCCGAAACTGCCAAATGGGCTCCGTGCGCGTTATCCACAAAGAGTTTTGCGCCATATTCAACGCAAACATCAGATATTGATTTAACATCCGCTGTCAGTCCGTAATATGTAATTCCCGTGATGAACACACTCTTGATTGATTTATCGCTCCGCAGCGCAGCCACGACCTGCTCTGCGGTAACCGGTGCCGTCAGTCCTGTTTCAGACCCGACCGAAGGGGTGATCCAATGTACATCCCTGCCCCATAATGCACAGGCGTTGGCAAAAGAAACGTGACAACCCCTGTCTGCCGCAATTTTACCCTGTGCGGCTGCGACCATTGCCTGCACGCACAAAGTAGCTCCTCCCGCACTGAATAACGCCGCCCCTCCGCCATATAGCCGTGCGGCAATACTTTCGGATTCTGCGATAATTCCGCTGGTATGATAAAGGCTGTCCGCACCGAAAACCTCGGTTATGTCGTCTGCCCCGGATTTTCCGGCGTGTCCCGGCATATGTAACCGTAAAGTATCTTTATAATCTTGCAAAAAATTTGTTATTGGTTTTTTCATGATAATGTTATTCCTACATGGACTCCGGTGCTTCTATTTTTAGGATCGTCAACACATTTTTTATCACAATTTGCGCCGACTTACACAGCATTATCCGTGCTTTCATTATGTCTTCCTCTTCGCCTATAACTCTGCATTTATCATAAAATTTGTGGAACGCCGCCGCGGTTTCGATTATATAACGGGTCAGACGGGACGGATCATAAGCTTTGGCGGCATTGATTATTTCAGAGGGCAGCAAAGAAAGCTTGCGGATAAGATGATGTTCATGTTCAGAACCCAGCTTGTTCAGCAATGAATAATCTTCAGGTGTTTCGCCGGATTTTTGTAGGATCTTACATATGCGGGCATAAGCGTACTGAACGTAGTATACGGGGTTTTTACTGGATTGTTCAACAGCCAGATCCAGATCAAAGTCCATATGGGTGTTCCCTTCGCGCATATTAAAGAAAAATCTTGCCGCATCAATGGGAACTTCGTCGATCAGGGTACGCAGCGTGATAGATTTTCCGGTGCGCTTGCTTGCTTTAACGGGCTCGCCGTCTTGTATTAACCGTACCATTTGCATCAATATAAAATCGAGCCTATCCGGATCCAGCCCCAAAGCCTTTAATGCCGTTTTCAGGCGCGGGAGATACCCGTGATGATCTGCACCCAGAACGTCTATAGCTTTGTAAAAACCCCGTGTTTCAAGCTTGTTATAATGATATGCTATGTCCGGCACAATGTAGGTTGGTATACCGTTGGAACGCAATAATACAAAATCCTGTTCTCCGCCGTAATTTGTGGCTTTAAACCACAACGCGCCGTCATTCGGGTAGGTTGCGCCCTTGTCTGTCAGCAGCTTTATAACCTTTTCGACTTCATTGTTTTTATACAGTATGCTTTCTTTGAACCATGTATCGTATTCTATACGGTATTCTTTCAGATCAGACTTCAATTCTTCTATATTCAAAGGCAAAGCGTAATCCACCAGCGCGCCGATACGTTCAGTCTCATCACAGCCGGCATATTTATCGCCGTGGATTTCGTAGAATGCTTGCGCTCTTTCGATAATATCCGCACCTTTATAACCGTCCTCGGGAAAAGGGACTTTGTTTTCGCCGCAGATGATTTGCAGGTATCTGGCGTTTAGGGACAAGCCGAATTTACGCATCTGACTGCCCCCGTCGTTAATGTAAAATTCACGGGAAGCAGAGTATCCCGCCCGGTTCAGGACTTCGGCTAAAGTATCGCCCAATGCGCCGCCCCTTGCGTTACCTATATGCATTGGACCTGTGGGGTTCGCCGAAACGAATTCGACGTTAATCTTTTTGGATTTACCGAAATCCGAACGTCCGTAATTTTCCTTTTGTTCTAAAATATCCCTGATTGCTTTACTAAACCAGGTATCGTTAACAAAAAAATTTATAAATCCCGGTCCGGCGGTTTGCACATCTTGTATGAAAGTTTGGTCAACGTGTATTTCCTGCCTGATAATCTCCGCTATCTTGCTTGGCGCCATCCTGAAAGTTTTCGCATTTACCATCGCAACGTTAGCAGAAAAATCTCCGTTTGCTGAATCTGCGGGAATCTCCACGGAAAATTCAGACACCGGTTCCGGCGGCAGTTTTCCGGCATCCGATGCTTGTCTGACCGAAGCCATAATTATATCATATAACTCTTTTATTGTTTTGTTTATGACATCCATAATTACCCTTTCTTAGAACCTGTTCTTATGCGCTACAACACTATCTGTTCATAGGTTCCGGTTATATCTCCGCCCAAAAACACCCTGGCGTTTTCCAAAAACTGTTCTGCGCTGTCCGAAACATAAAAGCTGTGCTTTCCGCCGGTTTCGTGTTCTGCGGCTATTTTTAACAAATTTTCTTTTTTCAGTATTTGCTCAATATGCCGCGCGGTTTCCAAACCCGGGTCAATCAAGCGAACACCGTCACCGATACAATCCTGAATTATATCGCGAAGTATCGGAAAGTGCGTACAACCCATTATAAGAGTATCAATACCCTGATTTTTCAGCGGAGTTAAATATTCACGGGCTGTCAGCACGGCGATTTCATTATTCCGGGCTGTGAATCCGTTTTCTACCAGTGATACAAACAGGGGACACCCCTTGCTGAAAACTTTGGTTTTTTCATTTGTTTTGTAAATTTCGCGCTCATAGGTTCCGCTTCTGACAGCGGCTTCGGTTGCGATAATTCCTATTTTGCCGGAAGTAATCCGCAACGCCGCTTGAACAGCGGGTTCAACCACACCTGTGTAAAGAACTCCGAATTTATTGTATGTCTCGGTTGGGAGAACCGTGCTTACCGTTCCGCACGCGGCTATAACACACTTCACATTATGCTGTTGTAAAAACTTTACATCCTGTTCAGCGTATTTTATTATGGTTTCACGGCTTCGTGTCCCATATGGGATTCGTCCTGTGTCCCCGAAGTATACAATATCCTCGTTAGGTAATCGTTTCACCAGTTCGCGGACCACGGTCAGCCCGCCTAACCCCGAATCAAAAATACCTATAGCGCGATCATCCAAAATCTCTAATCTCCGTTTGTTTTTGCTTTATAATACGGTAATGCGGTAATACAGTTGCTGTAATGCTGTTTTATCATTTTGGCGGTTCTTCCGGCTTTTCGTTTTGCAAAAAACAGTATAATATTTAACAACTATCCCCGTTCTATTGCCAACTCTATTAATTTTTGTACCAAATCAGGGTACGAAACACCGGAATATTCAAACATCCTTGCATATAAACTTATAGATGTAAATCCGGGGATGGTGTTCAGCTCATTCAACACAATTTTATCATCCTTTGTTACAAAAAAGTCTATTCGTGCGATTCCGTAACAACCCAAAACTTTGAACGCTTTTTTTGCGGCGGCGATAATTTCATCCCGGGTTTTAGGAGTAATCCTCGCAGGTATAAAGGTTTTGGATTCGAGAAAATATTTCGAGTCATAGTCGTAAAATTCATTGGCGGGAACAATTTGCCCCGGTTGGGCTATCACACAGTCGTCGGTTGTACCCAGTGCGGCTGTTTCAACTTCTATACCGTCAATAAACCCCTCGACCAGTATCTTTTTATCGTGGGTGAAAGCAATCTTTATCATAGCGGCGAGATCTTCGGCGGTTTTGGCTTTATTTATTCCTACCGACGACCCTGTATTAGCAGGTTTTACGAATACCGGAAGCGAAAATTTATCCAAAACCTTTTCGCAGATAAGATTTAAATCCGAAAGCTCGTGTTCCTCAAAACTCATCCAGGGTGCGTTTGATATACCGTTATAATCCATAAGGGTATGTGTCATGGTCTTGTCAAGACATAAAGCAGAACTGCGCAGGTCGCATCCCACACAAGGGATTCCTGCAAGTGCCAAAAGTCCCTGTATGCTTCCGTCTTCGCCGAACGCACCGTGCATAACCGGGAACACGCAGTCCAGCTTGAGTATAGTAGAACTTCCGTCATCCTGCACTGTCAATATCCCTTTATGTATACGATCGGGGCTTATTACCGCGTTGACACAATCCGGATGCTGCGCCCATTCATCCTTGCGGATCAATTCGGTGTTTCCCGGATAATGGAGCCAGCGCCCCCGTTTGGTTATCCCGATCAAAACCACATCATATATATCACGCGGAATATTTTCTATTACTGATGCGGCGGATATAAGCGAAATTTCATACTCAGATGAAACCCCTCCGAAAACTATACCTATTCTAAGCTTCGACATAAGCAAATTCACCCTTTTTTCCCTTGTTGTACAGGAATAGCTTTATCCCCAACAAACACATTAGACCTCCTCGAAAACCACTTCGCGACGTATGAACGGAAGATTTCCCGTCACACGGTGTTAATTTATCCTCAAATATCCATGATATTCTCGTCAAAATTGCCTTGTTTGACGAAAAATCAT
>WRKL01000057.1 GCA_009778115.1 Oscillospiraceae bacterium
TAATCCCACATTAAAATCATCGTTTCAAACTTCGTTCGTTATTCGTTTTTCTTAAAAAACTACTCACTCGTTTTCAACGGTTTTTAAAATGGGATTAGTATCAATCCATAATCAACGAACACATTCCAGCGCGGCAACCGCACCGTCCGCCGCCGCTGTCACCAGTTGACGAAGCGGTTTTGTGCGGCAGTCACCTGCAGCGAATACGCCGGGGATATCCGTTTTGCAATCTTCGCCGGCTATTATATATCCGTTTTCATCCATTTCTAATATATCCTTGAAAGCCGCAGTCTGCGGTTCCTGTCCTACGGACACAAAAACCGCATTAACTTCCAATTCTTTATTTTTTTCGGTTTCTTTTGATAACACGATCCTGCTAACTCTGTTCTCTCCCTGTATCCTTTCTATCGTATTACCTAATATCAATTTTACGTTTGCAAGCGATTTAACGGCATCGACCGCCGCTTTACTTGCCCTGAACTCCTCGCGGCGATGCACGAGATACACGGTTTTGCATATTTTCGCAAGATATTCCGCGCCCACAAGTGCGGAATTTCCGCCGCCGACAATACACACATCCGTTTGGGAGAAGAACGTCCCGTCGCACACCGGACAATAGGACACGCCCTTGCCGGCAAACGTGTCTTCGCCCTCGCATCCCAGCCTTTTATGCGATGCTCCGACAGCTATTATCACAGATTGAGACAAAAGCTCCCGCTTGTTTGTGATCACACGCTTTTTTTCGGCCGTTATATCAAACTTTATCGCGTTTTCAGCTGCGAACTGAACCCCTTGCGCCTGCGCTTGCTCATACATAGCGGATGCGAAAGCGGCTCCTGTAACCGTTATAAATCCCGGATAGTTTTCTATTGACGGAGCATTTACGATTTGTCCGCCGCGCAGCATCTTTTCAAGGACAATCACGTTCAACCCTGCTCTTTTTGCGTATATTCCGGCGGTTATTCCGGCGGCACCCGCTCCGATTATAATTGTATCATACATCAAACATTCACCCTGTTTCAACAGACGGTGTTCCATCCGCCCTGATCCCCTTGCACGGGTATTTCCCGCACTGATTTATTATTCCGATATAAAATAGACTTCCCCGGAAATTAAAATTATATATGAACATCCATGATTTTTCGTTAAAAAAGCAATTTTGGCGAAAAAATCATGGATGTTTGAGAATAAATTAACGCCGTGTGACAAAGGTCTAATAATCAAGCAGTATTATTATAACCCTTATAAACGCATATATTAACGAGCGGACAATTATTGCATTTTGGATTTTTAGCTTTGCATATATCGCGTCCGAACCTAACCAGCCGATGACAAAAATTGTTGGATTCGCCGGGTTCCAGTATTTCTCTCAATTCTCTTTCGACGACTAAAGGATTTTTGCTTCTAACCAGCCCCAGCCGGTTGGATATGCGTATACAGTGGGTATCCGTGACTACTGCCGGCAAGCGGAATATATCCCCTAAAATCAGGTTTGCCGTTTTTCGCCCCACTCCGGGTAATCTCAGCAAATCTTCCATATTTGACGGTATAACTCCGCCAAAACGAAAACACAGCATATCGCATATACCGATAATATCACGCGCTTTAGTATGAAAAAGCCCGCACGATTTAATGATTTGTTCTATGTCTTCTATGTTTGCGTGTGCGAAACTTTCAAGTGTCGGAAATTTATTGAACAGTTCTTTTGTTACTATATTTACCCTTTTATCTGTGCATTGCGCCGAAAGCCGCGCCGCGATCAGCAGCTCGTATGGCTGCGAATAGTTTAATGCGCATTCAACCTGAGGATAAATTTCTTTCAAGGCATCGGTGATCATTTTAATTTTTTTCTTTTTATTTGTTTTCATAATTCCGCACGCCATACACCAAAGTTACGCAAAACGCCCTGTTAAAGCGTGCGCCGCCTTAGTTCCTTTCTTTAGTATTTACCAAACTAAACTCTAATAATTTATAACTGTGCCGTGTATTCCTGCCGGGTCAAGTCCCAATTTCGCCAAAGCGGCTTCGGTTTCAGCGGCGGGAACAAATTCGTCTTCTATTGCCCGCAGGGTAAATTCACCTTTATATCCCCCGGTACTTAATTCGCACAACAAATTTTCGCCGATACCGCCGCGGCGAATCCCCTCTTCAAAAAAGAATATTTGCCCGTACTGCGCCGCCGCGGCTACCGCTTTTTCCGAAAGCGGTGATATTTTATTCAGTCTCAAAATATCAACAGCAACATTATCTCTTTTCAGCAATAACGCCGCAGCGTATACATTGCTGTACAGTGTACCGTATGTCGCCAGCAGAATTTTCCCCCCGTTTTGTTCTAAACAGAAGTCTGCGCCGTCATTATTATTCGGAATATGTTCAGGTTCTTTGCCGCGGGGATAACGCACCGCCGCAACTGCCGGGGTTTGATATATTGCTTTATGCAAGTCTATTTCCAATTCGCGGTAGGATGCAGGTGCATACACCGTAACATTGGGGATCATGGATAAGAACGCCGCATCGAATACCCCCTGATGTGTTTCGCCGTCTGCGCCCACAACCCCTGCCCGGTCAACCGCCAATACCATATGTTGCCCGTCAATAGCGGTATCATGAATGATCTGATCAAAACCACGTTGCAGAAATGACGAATAAACCGCGAATACCGGTGTCATTCCGCCTGCCGCCAATCCTCCTGCAAAGGTGACGGCGTGCTGCTCTGCAATACCTACATCAAAAAATCGTTCCCTGTACGCCGCGGCAAAATATTGCATCCCCACACCGTACTTCATCGCGGCCGTTATAGCGCAGATCTTGTCGTCATTTTTTGCCAGTTTCACAAGGCATCTTCCGAAACACGCAGAAAAATCCCCGCTCCCGGAAAAGTCCGGATTACCCGTTTCCACATCAAACTTCGCTACACCATGAAATGCACCTGGATTTTTTTCCGCAAAAGAATATCCTTTTCCTTTAATGGTGTCAATGTCAATAAATACCGGTTTCCCGATACTTTTAACGTACTCTAAAACATTGATAAGCTGTTTGAGATTGTGCCCGTCGATAGGACCATAATAAATAAATCCAAGATCTGTGAAAAAATTTGCACCAAAAATAACATCCTTCATTTTGGATTTTGAGGACAGTAACAACTTTTTCGTCCATCTTCCCGGCGGAGTCCAATCGAGTATTTTTTCCAATTGTGATTTTGCTTTTATATAAGCGGGCCCGGTTCGCAGTGATGCGATATAGCGCGCCAGTGTCCCCACGTTTTTGGAAATCGACATTTCGTTATGATTGAGGATAACTATTAAGTTTTCAAGCGAACCCGCATTATTGAGCGCTTCATATGCCATACCGCCCGTAAAAGAGCCGTCGCCGATAACCGCAATAACATGATTTGATTTTCCCGATAACATATTTGCTCTGCACAATCCACAGGCGATTGAAACCGAAGTCGATGCGTGGCCTGTAATAAAAGCATCATGCTCGCTTTCACTCGGCCGCGGAAAACCTGCGATCCCATCTTCACGCCGCAATGTGCCAAACTGATCCAACCGTCCGGTAATCACTTTGTGGGTGTAGCATTGATGACCGACATCGAATATCAGCTTATCAGCCGGGCTGTCAAAAACTTTATGCAAAGCAACGGTCAACTCGACTACCCCCAGATTGGAAGCGAGATGACCGCCGGTATCCGAAACCGTTTCGATAAGACACTCTCTAATTTGTGCGCAAAGTTTTTCAAGCTCGGTAATTGACAGAGATTTTATGTCTTCCGGTGATTTTATTTTTCGTAAAATTCTTTTATGTTTCATACGTCACGCAATCTTTAAATTCTGATCAACATAGCTACGATAATACCCAACAATGCACCGCTCAAAACCTCCAGCGGCGTATGCCCGATATATTCTTTCAATTCCTTATCGGGGAAAAGGAGTTCCTCGTCTATATTATTAATCAGATTTTGTGCTATTTCTTCTTCTGCTTCGATGTTGTCTAATATCTCTTTTTTTTCGATGTTTTTCAGGTTTTCCGGCATATTTATATCGTCTTCATTTTCCTTAATACTTTTGATTTTAGAGAGTATCATATTGATACGTTTTGCCTGTTCACCGGCGGCACGGCGCACCCCCATAGCATCGTACATTACAACAAAAGCAAAAATTACTACCAAAGCGAAACCTGTCGAACTTAATCCGTCAACCCGCGATGTCGCAATTACCAGCGCGCTTACCGTAGCCGAATGGGCGCTGGGCATTCCGCCCGCACCAAACAAACGCTCAATTTCCAAACGTCGGGTAGTCAGGGACTTTATTATCACCTTTAAAATCTGCGCCGACAACCATGCCGACCCCGATGCGATCAAAGGGTAATTTCGCAGTAATGTCGCGATTCCGTCCATAAATTTTTGTCCTTTCAATGACACATAATGCCCGGGTTTTTAAAGGTTTTTTAGGTTAGCTAACTGCACACTCCGGCAACATATACATTAACCTTGCTCACAGCGATCCCGCTCATGCTTTGCACTGCGGATTTTACCTGTTTTTGGATGTTTTCGGTCACATTTTTTATTTTATGACCGTTCTTCATATTCACGGCAACATTTATACAAACCCTGCTTTGATCAAAGTTGACGTTTATCGGTTTGTCGGACACACGGTCGAAAAAAAAGCTTTTCAGGGTTGCAGGCAGGGGTGCAAGGCTAAAAACTCCCTCTATTTCACCTACTGCCTGTGCGGCTATCTCTTCTACGGAATCCCGTGAAATTTTAAGGTTTCCGGAATGATTTTTGCTGTTTGATATTTTCATATTACACGCCATGCATCAAGCTGCGCAAACGCGCATAAGCCGGCCTGATGCCCTGCCCTTTCTAAATATTTTAACGCTTTTGTCTATTCGAGTCCGAAATGTTTCAAACCGTTTCAAACGATGTCTTTATTTGATTTTATCAAAAATATTTACTTATGTCAAATTCTCCAATTAAAAAATTATTTCAACGAAGCTGATACAGAAGGAACCGAACATCCAATATTCTTACAAACTTTATTTTTACTCCAAAATAACGGTTTTTATATTAATTTCGGCAATTAAGGTTATTAATATTTGCCGTTCATTTTCGGACAGAATCAGACTCTTGAAGTTCCCGTACTGCTTGAGGTTGTCTTAAATAATTCGGAATCAATTCATTCCCCGCAATGAAGCATTTTTCAATAAAAGCCGCTTGAGCGACACTAACCGCCCGAGCCGACAGCAAGCTCCGAGGTGCAAGTTTCAACCTGTCTCCCAAAACATCCTGTAGTTCCGCCAGCACCAATTCCGCTCCGTCGCCCACAAGATTTACATCTCCGTTGAATTTTTCCAGCTCTTTACCCAGCTGAGCGATAGAAACGGCACGATCCGCACAATGACGTTTGATTTTACGGATCCCGTTTCCTGTATCTTCAAAGGTAAACAACGCATTGTATACCTGGTTTCGCCGGGCATCCATAACCGGGCATATTACACCCTGAGCGAAGCTAATATTATACGCTAAAGCGGTAAGTGAAGAAACACCCGCACAAAGTATTTCCGCCGCACCTGAGATTCCCTTGACTGCGGCAATTCCTATTCTCAACCCGGTGAAGGAACCCGGACCGTTGGAAACTGCAACGACATCCAGATCTTTTGGCAGCAACGAAATGGAGGTAAGCACATTTTTTATTGCGGGCAAAAGAGTACGGGAGTGAGGAGCGCCGGCATTCATGTTATACTCTGCCAGTATAGTATAATCTCTTTCGTCAAATTTAACTGCCGCAACCGAAACGGTTTTTGTTGTTGTATCTATCGCAAAGATTTTCATCCTTTGCTACTCTCCCTTGTTTTGACATTCCCGTTTTATTGTAATTTTTCGTATGTTTTCGCCGATAACTTCCATTGTGATGATAATCGCGCCGTCCGGGATAAAATCTTGGATATTTTCACTCCACTCCACTGCCAAAATTGCATCACCCGAAAGATAATCGAAAAACCCTGTGGACTCCAGATCATCGTATCCGGAAATACGGAACATATCAAAATGATATAGATCCGATGATGCTTCCGTATGCTGCGAATCGTTTTTGCGGTAATGATGCAGCAGCGTATACGTTGGGCTTGATACCGCATCACGGATCCCCAAGCCTTCAGCGAGTCCCGTGATGAACGCTGTTTTACCTGCGCCAAGCCCGCCTTTGAAAGCGATAAAACTGCCGCCGTATAGTTCCTGCGCCAGCCTTTTCGCGAATTCGCGGGTCTGCTCAACGCTGTGTGAAATAAAAGTTTGATTTTTCATATCGCAATACACTCCAGACCGCTAATCCCGTTTGCGCTGCGATAAAATAACGCCGGCAAAGATGATCGCTCCGCCAAAATATTTCTGTGTTGTCATTGTTTCGCCCAGGAACAGGGTTTCGGCTAAAGCAGCGAACAAGGCTTCGAGCGAAAATATAATAGCAGCTTTGGAAGGTGCCACTTTGCGCTGACTTATTATTTGCAAAGTATACGCCAAACCCGATACTACGATCCCGCCGAAGAGTAATATCGGCAGAGCGGCTCTTATAGCCTGTATATCAACGCTCTCGAAGATTAACGCACTTATTATGCAAAGTATCGAACAAACGGCAAACTGTTCAGCGGCAAAACGCAGAGGGTCAATATTATTTATAAATTTGTCTATCAACAATATGTGAACCGCCCAGAGTGCCGCACATAACAGCAACAGCGTATCGCTTGCCTGTATCGGGATTGCCTCATTCAGGTCTATGCTGATAAGTGCCAAGCCGCCGAACGCTAAAACCGCCCCCACCCAAACCGGAAGCCGGGTTTTACGTCCAACAGCCAAACCCAAAATAGGCACAAAAACCGTATACATTCCGGTAATGAATCCGGCTTCGCTCGCCGAACTGGGTGAATTGCTTAAAACTATTCCGAATTGCTGAAGATTGGACGCTAAAAAAAGCACTGCTCCGCCCGCCAACCCCATCAGCCGGGTTCTGCCGATAAATAAATTTACAAATACCGTATTTACCGGCGGCGCATTAACATTTTGCACAGAATGTTTTTGACTGTTCTCCGAAGAATTTCCGGCAGGGTTGTTCTTGATTTTTTTATCCCAAAACATGATAGCCGGCAGTAAAGCAAGGGTTCCCAGCGCAAACCGGATTCCGTTATATGTAAATGCTCCCATGTATTGTCCGGCTATTTTTTGCGTTACAAAAGATGATCCCCATATTGCGGATGCCAAAAACGCGCACACGGTAGCGAAAACACGGGAAGATTTAAGGGTTTTTATAATTTTTGTCATTACAGTATACTGTTTAAGAATTGTTTTGTTCTCGGGTTTTGCGGGTTGGTAAATATTTTTTCAGGGACATCCTGTTCCGCGATAACTCCTGCATCCATAAAGAGTATCCGGCTGCCTACGTCACGGGCAAAACTCATTTCGTGGGTTACAACCACCATAGTCATTCCGCCTTCGGCAAGATCACGCATAACGGATAAGACCTCGCCGACCATTTCGGGATCCAACGCTGAAGTCGGTTCATCGAACAGCATAATATGCGGGCGCATTGCAAGCGACCTCGCGATTGCGACCCGTTGTTTCTGCCCGCCGGACAACTGCGCCGGATAACAATGAGCTTTATCCTTGAGCCCCACACGTTCCAAAAGCTCCA
>WRKL01000058.1 GCA_009778115.1 Oscillospiraceae bacterium
ATCATGGAAATATAACGATCAGGTATGGAAAATATAAGTAAAAATAAGCTGCCAAAACATATTGGTATTATCATGGACGGCAACGGACGCTGGGCAAAGAAACGCGGAATGCCCAGGTATGCCGGACATACCAAGGGTGCGCGGGTGTTTCGGAAGATCATTCGTCATTGCAACAAAATCGGGATACAGTATGTGACTGTGTTCGCTTTTTCGACCGAAAACTGGAAACGCGGACCCAAAGAGATCAGCGTTATACTAAAGCTTTTGAGCGATTACCTTGATGAAGCCGAAAAGTACGCAAAGGAGAATATTGTAACACGGTTTATCGGTGATTGCAGCGTGTTCGGTCAAAAAATCCTGGACAAGATGGCGCATTTGGAAAAGCTGAGTAGTACCTCGACCGGGCTTATCCTGAATATTGCCGTTAATTACGGCGGACGTGCTGAACTTGTGAACGCAGTTCGCTTGATAACCGACAGTGCGGTAAAAGGAGAGCTTGATGTTTCGGGCATTGATGAATCCGTCATAGAATCTCATCTCTACACCGTAGATCAACCTCCCGTAGACCTTGTTATAAGACCGAGCGGGGAGCACAGACTTTCCAACTTTATGATATGGCAATGCGCATACGCCGAATATGTTTTTATGGACGACATATTATGGCCGGATTTCAACGAAAATCATTTGAACGCAGCACTGGAAGAATACTCACGCCGCAACCGGCGTTTTGGAGCGGAATAAATTTAAAATAAGTTTAGATTTCAATTTTCAATGTCCGTCAGGGGGGTAGCAGTATGCTAAGGAAACGATTGTTTACAGCGGGAGTAGGTCTTTCGCTCGCGCTGGTTATACTTTATTTTTACAGCACGGTGGCATTAAATATCGCCGTTTCCCTGATTTCGGTTATGATTGTATATGAACTTTTGGTCGCCACAAAATATTTGAAAAACACCGCTCTTTCAATATTGGCAATCGCCTTTTCCGCTTTCATTCCGTTTTTTAAGGAATCCTATTTAGACCGTTTCGGCACGCTGACAATTTTTTTCTTTGTAATAGCGCTTTTCGTTATAATGCTGATATATCATAAAACACTGCGGCTGGAACAGGTAGGATTGGTATTTTTTATCGTAACCGCAGTTCCGGCGGCTATGTCATCGCTTATTTACCTGCGCGGCTTTAATTACGGCAACGATGATTCCGGGCTCTTTTTCATATTATTAGCTTTGGGATTTGCGTGGATAGCGGATGCGGGCGGACTTTTTGTGGGAATGCTGTTTGGGAAACATAAACTTGCACCTTTAATAAGTCCGAAAAAAACCGTAGAAGGTTTGATCGGGGGATTTGCGTGCAACATCATTTTTTCGGTTATAATGTGGTTTGTTTTTAATAATGTTTTTTTGATATATACAACCGAAAATCCGTATTCATCGGTATTGATTCCTTTAATCACCCTGAATCTTCCGGTTTTGATAGGATTAAGTATAATATCTACGGCGCTATCCGTGTTGGGGGATTTAATAGCATCAATAGTAAAAAGGCAGTGCGCCATAAAAGATTTCGGTTCAATTATGCCGGGTCACGGCGGAATATTAGACCGCTTTGACAGTGTTCTGTTGGTTGCCCCGTTTGTGTATTTTAGTTTTAGCACCGGATTATTGGTGCATACGGTTAATTTATGATGAAGACAATTTCTGTTTTAGGTTCGACCGGTTCAATCGGTACGCAAGCGCTTGAAATCATAAAAGAGCGCGGATTCCGGGCGTGCGCTCTTGCGGCGGCAAGCAATATTGACTTGCTGGAAAAACAGGCGCGGGAATATAAACCGAAAATTGTGTGTATATTTAATAAGAGCAAGTACCCAAAACTTAAGGAAAATTTGTCAGGAACCGGAATAAGGGTAACAGCGGGAGAAGAGGGCTTGTGCGAAGCCGCAGCTTTTCCCGAAGCGGACATCGTCCTCAACAGCGTAGTGGGGATCGCCGGGCTGGAGCCGGTGCTGGAAGCTATAAACGCCGGAAAGGATATTGCGCTTGCAAACAAGGAATCGCTTGCCGCAGGCGGCGAATTGGTTATGAAAGCCGCCGCAAATAAAGGTGTAAATATATACCCTGTGGACAGTGAGCATTCCGCTATTTTTCAATGCTTGCAAGGGAACAAAAAAAAATCGGTGCGCAGAATCATACTCACAGCATCCGGCGGTCCTTTTTATGGAAAAACAGCCAAAGAACTTCAAAACGTCACCGCAAAGGATGCGTTAAAACATCCGAACTGGGATATGGGTGCGAAAATAACAATCGACAGTGCGACCATGATGAACAAAGGGTTAGAATTTATCGAAGCAATATGGTTGTTTTCTCTTAAACCTGAACAGATTGAAGTTGTTATCCATCGTCAGAGCATAGTGCATTCGGCAGTAGAATTTGTAGACGGAGCGACGATAGCGCAGCTTGGAGTTCCCAGCATGAAGCTGCCCATCCAGTACGCTTTCACTTATCCCGAACGGCTCAAATGCGTTGAGAATGTGTCGCTTACCCGGATCGGCAACCTTACTTTTGATAAACCGGATCGTGAAGTATTCGTATGTTTAGGCGCAGCGGAAAAAGCTATAAAACGGGGCGGGCTTTATCCCGCGTTTGTGAACTGCGTAAACGAATATGCCGTAAACCTGTTCTTGCAAGATAAATTGAAATTTTTGCAAATAGGCGAGCTTGTCCTCGGCGCATCAGAACACAACTCCCCGGAAATAAACGATATGAAAATCACAACGGGAAACATTAAAAAAATCGACGCAATGGCAAAATTATTTGCGAGCGGCTTTTTCAACACCCCCTTGTAGATAACAGAAAGGAATAACCATCTTTATGCAGCTCTTTCTAACACAGATATTACCCACGGTCCTAATGTTCGGGCTCATCATTTTTGTTCACGAGTTTGGACATTTTATTGCAGCCAAACTTAATAAAATCAAGGTTCTCGAATTCGCTTTAGGTATGGGACCTGCTATTTTCAAGCTTACAAGAAAAGGAACAAAATACGCTGTAAGGCTGTTCCCTATCGGCGGTTATGTTTCGATGGAAGGCGAACACGATGATTCCGAAGATAAGGGGGCGTTCAACCGCAAATCGGTTCCGCGCAAAGCAAGTGTTGTGTCAGCAGGAGCGGCAATGAACCTGTTGCTGGGATTTTTGATAATGATGATAACCGTGATTATGCAACCGGGCATAACGGGCAGAACGATAACAGGTTTTGTCGAAAATTCACAGAGCTTACAAGCCGGATTAGAGTCGGGCGACAAACTTGAAAAAATCAACAATTTTGGTATTTTCACCGAAATTGACGTAATCTTTCAAATGGATAAAATACGCAGCGCAGGCAAAACAGATGCGGACATAACAGTATCCCGCAACGGTAAAAGCGTTCGCTTGGAAAACGTACCGATACTTGATGATGAAGGCAGAAACAATTTTTATCTTGGCAGAGTGCCTAAAAATATTATCAATGTTGCGAGCGAATCCTTATTGAAAACGGTATCTTTTGTAAGAATGGTGTGGCTTTCAATCGTAGATCTTTTTACAGGAAGGATAGGTGTTGAGCAGTTGTCCGGTCCCGTGGGAGTTTCGGGTGCGGTAGGTTCCGCTGTCAGAAGCAATATTTCGTCGTTTTTAGTATTGATATCGTTGATTAGTATTAATGTCGGCATTTTTAATATGCTGCCGTTTCCCGCACTCGACGGCGGCCGTCTGGTATTCCTGTTGATAGAATCTGTGCGACGTAAACCTTTGAATCCCAAAATCGAAGCTGCGGTGAACGGAGCCGGACTTGTTTTGTTATTAGTATTAATGGTTATTATCACATTCAAGGATGTGTTTCAGTTGATTTTTTGATGGATGTCAAAAAGCACAAAGATAAAAGGATCAGCATGAACGAAACCGGTGGCGATACAGCGAATATCCTTGCATTCGCGGGTAAAGGCAGGAACGCAAACGTTTCAGCGTTAACCGCAGATAAACTTGTTATCCAATAACAATATATAACACTCAGGATCGTATATATAATCCTTGCCGGATAAAAGTCACGCATTCGCAGACTTGAATTTCCGGCATTTTGCATTATTGAAAATATTTGCGCATGTACGCACAACCCCCCAAACGATGTGATAGCGCACACTGTCAACAGCGATGCGAGCCCCGGTATTTCTTTGCATACCGCAACTCCGGCGGTAATCTCAAAAAAACCCGTTACGGCTGCGGCTGCCGAATTTGGAATAGCTGCCGACAAAAGTTTTGTCAATGCAAAAATAATTCCTGTGTTTTTCAAAATAGTGATAATCGCACCGAAAATAATTATAAAACCGCATATTACCGACATGGATTTTATAATGTCACCTACAGCGGTTACTAAATGTTTCGCATAATTTGGGTTTTTAACTGCGGATTTTTTCATCATCTCAATTTTACCGCATCTTCCCAAACCGGTAACAATAGCGATGGTCAGAGCGGCAAGGAGCTGGGAGCCGAACAGGATGAATCCTATTTTTATATCCCCGTATAAAGGAATGGCGATTGCGCCGATTAAAAACGCGGGTCCGGCATTGACACAAAAGCACAACATCCTCCGGCCTGATTCCGGTGTAATTTCCCCTCCGGCTATAAGGTTTGATATGAGCTTTGCGCCTACGGGATAACCGCCGATCAACCCGAAAATTAATACCTGGGTAAGCTGCGGATCAAGGCGCAGCACATAACGGGTAATAAAACCCAGCGGCCGAAAGAGCGGAGACATGATGTTGGTTCTTACCGCAAATGCTGACAGGATCATCATACAAAATAGCGATGGGATTAACATTTCCAGACATAAGTCGATACTATCGCGTACACTTTGAGCAATACTTTCGGCAAAAACCGGCACGCAAATGATTAATGCAGCTATTGCAAAGGATGCCGTTATCCGGCTAAAATTATGTCGGTTCACGGGATTCCCTGCCCCCTAACTATTAGAACTTGTTCTTAATCGGATCTTGATATTAGAGTCTGCCGTCCCTTACTAGAATATGAAAAATACCAACCAATGATGAGTGCAGCGGGCCATCGTCGGCTGGTATTTTTTTCGGGGGTATTAATTTTTATTTTCCGCAGAGAAAAACAGATGTCTGTTCTATAGCTTCTCTTGCTCTGTCCATGTCTACCTTTGTTTTATCGGTTTTATAATTAAAAATTGATATAAATTGTTCGATACCCTCTTTCAAATCCGCCAGACGATTGTGCGCTAACCGAGAGCATTCAGTGTTAAATTGGGCTCTCCACTTTTTGGAAACCGCTGTTTTTGCGTTACTCGTGAGCAATTCAAAATGCGGCAGACAAAGATATTGTTGGGATGCGAAAGTTTGTCGAAATTCCTTTTCGGTTGAATAAAGCCGAAAAATTGTATCAACAAACCGCTGAAGACTTTTTTCGATCCTGTCGCATATAAAACACGTTTCTATCATACGGGCGGCTTTGTATGCGGTTTTGGGTGTTGCAGGCTTAGCTTTATGTTTAAATATATCTTTTCCTATTTCATCCAAGTGCGTTTGAAGTAAAAGAGCCAGCGCAAGCCGATTTTCTCTGGTCATCATTTGCCTGAGATGTTCACGGCAATAACCCCGTTCGTTAGAAATAATGCGAACATCCGGCTCCATTACGGCAGGACCCAAAATATAATCCACGAACCGTTCGTCCAGCCGGTTTCGCATCCGGCAAACAGGGCATCCTTCATTATCTTCAAATATTTCACTCACCGTAATTGTGCAAAGATCGTCCCGCATACAAAAACCGCTCCTTTTTTTGTTGAAAATATAGAGTTTCAGAGCTACAGAGCTTCAGATTTCCGACAGATTTATATTGAATTATAAAATACCGTACTCGCCATGCTCGCTTCGCATGGTGGGTACGGCACATCTTATCATGACACAAAAGCGCACCACAATCCCGCATGAGCGGAATATATCGTTGCAAAAAACTTTTATCTTAGGTATTAACATGGAGCGGGTTACGAGACTCGAACTCGCTACCTCCACCTTGGCAAGGTGGCGCTCTACCAGATGAGCTAAACCCGCATTCAGAAACCGAAAATCAAAGGACAGAGAACCGGAAAATAAAAAATTGCTATGGTTCAAAAAAAATTATAAAAATCTTAACATCTGGTTCTCTGGTTATCGTAAGTGTTTTCAATTGGTGCCTCCGGTCGGAATCGAACCAACGACACGCGGATTTTCAGTCCGCTGCTCTACCGACTGAGCTACAGAGGCGTTTTTAGGGCAAATCCGTTTCTTAATATTCTAAAGTGCAGACAAAAATTTTATGACGAAAATAGATACACCAAATGCGGCAGAAACCGTCAGCCTTTCACTTTGAGTATTATACATGACGATTTTCTTTTTGTCAAGAATAAAATTTAAAGAATAATTTACCAGGTATATTTTACCAGGATAATTTTGTTTTGAAAATCTAAAATTGAGATATTGAAGAGTAAACAGAAAAAAGGACCTCAGTGTAAAATTAATGTAGGAGAATTTTAAGGAAAAAAAGGTAAGCGAACCAGCTGCAAAAACATATTTCATATTAGCGAATACGGCAAGAAAACTGACGATTTGTGGGAACAGGTTTTGACAGAAATCGAAACCCGATACGATTTGACGGACACCAAAATATACCTGCATGGAGACGGCGCGAACTGGATACATACAGGCTTTGAATGGCTTCCGAACGCAGTTTTCGTCCTCGATAAATATCACAAAAACAAGGCGATAAAGACGATGACAGCGGGCTTAGATAAATCAGACCGCAAGCTGTTTGACAAGGAAATCAGGGAAGCTTTGGCGACGGAGG
>WRKL01000059.1 GCA_009778115.1 Oscillospiraceae bacterium
TTCACGCTCAAACGTACCGTTCCCCGTAAAACAGGCTGTGCAAAAACTCAGCGAACATTTCCCGCACGCTCTTTTCAATCCGTCCATGCTGATATATCCCAAACTGTCAGTGCCGATTTGCCGGCAGATTTCATCCAAACTCATTTTATTGGCAATAAGATTTTTTGCGCTGTCTATGTCGGTTCCATAATGACAGGTATGTTTAAACGGCGGGGAGGATATTCGCATATGCACTTCTTTTGCCCCCGCGTTCTTCAGGCTTCTGACGATTTTTTCGCTGGTCGTCCCCCTAACGATGGAATCATCCACAAGAACGATCCGTTTATCCCGGATGCTTGCCGTCAGAGGGTTGAGCTTGAGCCGTACAGCGCTGTCACGCTGGCTTTGAGTAGGATATATAAAACTTCTGCCTATATAACGATTTTTAACAAATCCCGATACCAGCGGTATTCCGCTGCCTGCACTGTACCCATATGCCGCATCCAGTCCGGAATCCGGGACGCCGCAGACAACATCGGCATCTACCGGATATTCCTCTGCCAAAACACACCCCATGTTAAAACGCGCATCGTATACCGAAAGCCCGTCTATGACAGAATCTGATCGGGCGAAGTAAACATATTCAAACATACAAAGTCCGCGTCCGGCTTCTTTCCGGTTTAACTCTATACTCTCGCTTATGATCTTTCCGTTTTCGATTACAACAACTTCACCCGGCATAACATCTCTTATAAGCTTAAAACCGCAGGCATCAAGGGCGCAGCTTTCCGATGCTACAGCGCATCCGATTTCACTTTTACCTATACACAAAGGGCGGAATCCGTTCGGGTCACGGACAGCGATTAATTTGTTTTTACCGCTGGCTATAATAAGCGAAAAAGCACCCCGTAACTGTTTGGCCGCCTCAGTTATGCCCGATACCGTACTTTGTTCCCTGGTCACACAATAAGCGATAAGCGCTGCTACGACCTCACTGTCGCTGGTAGCCTTGAACCGCAAACCATGATCTGTTAATTTTTTTCTCAATCCTTTTGCGTTGGTAACATTTCCGTTATGAGCGGTAGCCAGGCGTCCGGTAAGGTATTCCGTCAAAAAAGGCCCTACATTTTCTTTTTTGTTTCCGCCGGTAGTAGAATATCGGGTATGACCGACCGCAACACGCCCGCCGGGCAGGCTTTCCAATTTACCGTCTGCAAAAACTTCGCTGACAAGACCGATGTTTCGGTGACAAATAATTTGATTGTCCTTTGCCACTGCCATTCCCGCACCCTCCTGCCCCCGGTGCTGTAATGCAAGCAAGCCGTTATAGGTAATGCCGACGGCCTCATCCGTTATTAGGCTGACTCCGAAAATCGCACATTCTTCATTTAACTTCCGGTCAATTTTCATAAGCTCTCAATACCTGTTCTGCGTGCAGAAAACATTCACATCGTCCGCTCTTGCAAACTCTGAAATTTCTTTTACCGCAACGTTCATAAAACATCTCTTTTGTCAGTTTTTTGTATATAACTGTTTATATGGATTTCTGGCGTTGGGTTTTAACATATAAAACCGGTCTTTCATGAGTGAATTTTCATCCATGCCGAAATATCCGGCAAACTCTGAAATGTAGGGTTCGATTTCTTTCATGTCATTACCGGAAGCGACTTTTTCGATAACCTGCGCAGGCAGATTTCCCAGTTTTTTCTCTGTCCGGATAAAAATTTTTCCGCCATGCATACCGGTTCCCGTAAAATTTCCTATCGGTGCATCCACGGAATCCAATCCCAGTACTATGATCAATCCGCCGGCAAGATATTCACCCAAAAAGCTGCCGACCGCGCCGCCGATAACAATCACGGGCTTTTTATCCTTGTATTCTTTCATGTGTATTCCGGTTCGGTAGCCGGAATTACCCTGCACAAAAATACCTCCGCCGCGCATGGCATAACCGAGCGCATCACCCGCGTTTCCGTGAATAATTATTTTGCCGTCATTCATTGTATCTCCGACAGCATCCTGTGCGTTACCGTTTACCGTAATAACTCCGCCGCCCAAATACGCTCCCAAAGCGTTGCCCGGCGTTCCGTTAATAGTGAGTGTTTTATTTTTCAATCCGCTGCATATAAACCTTTGCCCGTAGCAATCGTCTATACGGATCTCTTTGCCGGCGTTTCTTATTGTTTGATTAAGTTCTTTAAAATCAAGCTCTTTTGCCGATATTATCATTTTAATTCGCCTCCTAACTTTGATTGCCGGTCTTGTTTGCGAAATGCCATAAGACCCGGTTTTTCACAAATTAACCGGAAATCTATCGTGTCCAGAGGAACGCGTTCGCGGATCAGGTTCGTATAAATTCCGGCCTTATCTACATTCCCTATAAGGATATAGCCGTTTAATTTGTTTTTGCTGTAAAAAAGGCGTTTGTAGTTTCCGTTTTCATTTTCTGCATAAACCTCGCCCGTATAACTGCCTGCCGTGATAATATGCAAGCCGCAAAACCCGATGGCATTCATGGGGATCGCTTTATCGAATACCTTTTCTCCTCCTGCCATATTGATCCCGGCACATTCCCCCTGCATATATGCGTTCGGCAACAATGCCATTACTTTATTTTGACCGCTTGACACATCCGGGGTTTGCGTACAGTCGCCTGCCGCGTAGATATCAGGCACCGTAGTTTCAGATTTTTCGTTTATTACGATCCCGCGGTCAATGTCAGCGATATTTTCCATCAGTGCGGTGTTAGGGAGCACCCCTACAGCCAAAACGAGAATATCAAAATCAATCTTTTCGCCGCTGTCAAGGATAGCAAAATTTCCCTCAAACTTTTTAATACTGCATCCCAGCCTGAATTCAACGCCTTTATTTTCGAGGTGCCGCTGAACCAGTTTTGCGCCGTCGTCGTCCAATATGCTGGACAATATTTTGGGCGCAAGATCAAACACCCGAATACGCATATGCTCTGTGCTGCATGGGAATTTCCCCAAAATACCCTCTGCGCATTTCAATCCGATAAGTCCCGCACCGACGATCATTACGTTCTTTGCACGGTCTAGCGCATCTGTCAGTTTTCGCGCATCGTCGAGATTGATAAAAGTTTGCTTGCGCTCTACCGTATCCAACCCCTCGAATTCCGGCACAAATGCCGAGGAACCCGCGGCGACCAGCAGCTTGTTGTAGTACACTTCGCTGCTGTCCGCCAAAACTACCCGTTTTGTTTTGGTATTTATTTTTACTGCTTCGGCATGGATCAGCGTTACATTATTTTCCCGATAAAAGCTATCCGGTCTGTATTTCATAGTTTCTTCCGTGACTTTTCCGAGCAAAAGATAAGATATGAGCGGACGGGAGTATGTGTGGTGCGGTTCGTTCGTGATTATAATAATTTCACCATTTTTATCTGTCTGACGGATACCTTCGACCGCACCGATACCTGCGGTTGAATTGCCTATTATAACATACTTCATACGATCACCCTCTCTCCTCAAAAACAATCGCGCCGTTCGGACATCCCGTGACACACGCCGGCGTACCCTGCAGCGTTTTAACGCACAATTCGCATTTCTGAACCGCACCGTCATCCGAGGGTGAAACCGCGCCGAACGGACAGCTTAAAATGCAGGTGTAGCAACTTACGCATTTATCTTTTTCGGTTGTAATAACTCCGTCCGATACGGTCAAAGCTCCCGTAATACAGCTTTTAACGCACAACGGCTCACGGCAGTGCCGGCAGGAAACGGCAAAGCTGATGCCGTCCTTTTCTTCTATGTTTATCCTCGGGTTGATTTTTACGTTTTTAAGCGCGCGTGCCATATCCTTTTCATCGGTTCCGGCAAAGGCGCAATAATATTCGCATAAATGACAACCCAAACACCATTTTTCATTTACATATACTTTTTTCATAAACTCCACCACACTTAAAATGTTTAATAAAGCGTTAAATAATCATCACGTCCGGCTCCCACGGAAACATATCTGACCGGGCAGGAAACGGCATCCTCAATAAAACGAATATATTTTACCGCCGCGTCCGGGAGTTCTTCCGGTTTCCGGCATTTAGATATATCTGTCTTAAATCCCTCCAGATATTCGTACACCGGTGTTGCCCGTGTCAGCTGATCCCCTGCCGGGAATCGGTCGGTTCTTATGCCGTTTGTTTCATATGCGGTACAAACGGGGATTTTGTCAAGATAAGAAAGAACATCAAGTTTTGTTAATGCAAGTTCGTCGGCTCCCTGCGCCTGTACGCCGTAACGGCTTGCAGGGATATCAAATCCGCCTACTCTCCTGGGTCTGCCCGTCGCCGCCCCGTATTCGGAGCCGGCTTCACGCAGAACGGCAGCCTCATCGCCGAACATTTCAGAAACAAACGGACCTTCGCCGACACAGCTTGAATATGCTTTCATAACACCGACTGTCCGGTCAAGTTTCGCTCCCGGGATACCCGCACCTATAGGCGCGTATGCCGCCAAAGTCTGAGAGGATGTGGTATATGGATAAATCCCGTAATCAATATCACGCAAAGCACCGAGCTGCGCTTCAAACAAAAGCTTTTTGTCCGCCGCTACAGCCTGCGACAAATATTCGGTTGTGTCCGTGATATGAGGAATAAGGCGCGAGCCGAAATCATGCAGCCATTTCATTATCTCATCTATGTTCATTTTGTCGGATGCATATCCTTTCAGGGTCAGGTTTTTCCATTCGAGAATACCGGCGGTTTTTGCTTTCAATGTGCCAAAATCCAGCAGATCGCTCATCCGAAGTCCCTTTTTCATATATTTATCGCCGTACACAGGTGCGATCCCGCGCCGGGTGGAACCGTATTTCTTATCAGCGAGCCGATCCTCTTCCAATATATCCTGTTTCTTATGGTAGGGCAGGCAGATGAACGCCTTGTCGCTGATCTTAAGGTTTTGCGGTGTAATGCTAACACCTTTTTCGCAAAGTGTTTTAATCTCATGAAACAAATGCTCTATATCAATAACCATGCCGACACCCATAACGTTTACCGTGCCGTCCCTAAGTATGCCGGACGGCAGAAGATTCAAGATGAATTTCCCTTTTTCGTTGATCACCGTATGTCCGGCGTTATTACCGCCCTGATACCGGCAAATCACATCGTAACCCGCACTAAGCAAATCAACCATACGTCCCTTGCCTTCATCGCCCCAGTTGATCCCGACTACCGCTGTAAGCATATTCTCCCTCTTTCTATACTGTTATTTGGATATTTTCGCCCAAAAGCTCCCGGTTTTTGTCTATAATTGCCTTAACTTCAATTAAAAACTCTTCGGTTTGCTCTTTTGCTCTTCCCGTGAACTGCCCTGCGCTGAGCAGTTTGATTATTTCTTCTTCGGAAATGTTAAACGCTGTATCTGCTGTAATACGGGCAATCAAGTCGTTATCCGAGCCGTTAAGTTTGAGATCTTGCGCGGCTTGAGTTGAATGAAGCCGTATTCTTTCATGAAGTTTCTGACGATCTCCGCCTTTTTTTACACAATACATTAAAATGTTTTCGGTCGCCATAAACGGCAATTCCTCATTCAGATGTTTTTGGATAACATTCGGATAAACCGTCATTCCGCCTGAAATGTTAATAACAAGTGAAAGGATAGCATCAACCGCCAAAAATGCCTGTGGAATGGCGATTCGTCTGTTAGCGGAATCATCCAGCGTCCTTTCCAGCCATTGCGCACTTGCTGTAAGCGCGGGATTAAGCGTTTCCGCGATTACATATCTGGCGAGAGATGCGATACGTTCGCTGCGCATGGGATTTCGCTTATATGCCATTGCGCTTGAACCGGCCTGTCCGCTTTCAAAGGGTTCATCAATTTCTTTCATATGAGATAACAGACGTATGTCATTTGAAAATTTGTACGCACTCTGGGCGATTCCCGACAAAACTGACAGTGTACAATAATCCGCTTTCCTCGGGTAAGTTTGACCGCTGACCGGGTATACTTTATCAAACCCCATTTTTTGCGCTATTCCGGCTTCCAATAATTTCACTTTTTCATGATCGCCGTCAAACAGAGAAAGAAAACTTGCACCCGTACCCGTAGCGCCTCTGCACCCGAGAAATTTCAGGTTGTTCAGTGTAAACTCAAGCTGTTCAAAGTCAAACATCAGGTCCTGTATCCACAACGCCGCGCGTTTTCCGACCGTCGTGGGCTGCGCTGCCTGAAAATGAGTGTAAGCAAGACAGGGCAGAGCTTTGTGTTTATCTGAAAATTCATATAACTTTGAAATAGCGTTTACAAGCAGTTTTTTTATACGCAGCAATGCGGAACGCTGTAGTATAATATCGGTGTTGTCGCCCACATAGCAGGAGGTAGCGCCCAGATGGATGATGGGAGCCGCTTGGGGACATTGCTCCCCGTAGGCACGGATATGCGCTATGACATCATGCCTTGTTTCGGTTTCAAACCCAGCTGCTGTATCATAGTTTATGTCGTTAATATGCGCCATCATTTCGCCGATCTGTTCGTCGGTAATATCAAGCCCCAGTTCCTGCTGGCTTTGAGCGAGAGCGACCCATAATTTGCGCCAGGTGGAAAATTTGCTGTCGTCCGAAAAAATCGACTGCATTTCCCGGCTTGCGTATCTCTTGGACAAGGGGCTTTCGTATCGGTCACGCATTTCGGATCCTCCTTAAACATTCAGCGTATATATCCGCTGTTTTTTTCAAAACACTGTCCGGCACGCCGTCAAACTGCATCCTGCCGTCCATTTTATTGTTTTGCAGCCAATCCCTCACAAATTGTTTATCATAGCTTTTTGGCGAGACCCCAACTTCATAGTCGGCAAGGTTCCAGAATCTGCTGGAATCCGGCGTGAAGATTTCGTCCGCAAGATATAGCGCCCCGTCGTCGTCAAG
>WRKL01000060.1 GCA_009778115.1 Oscillospiraceae bacterium
TTCTCCGAAACCTTTTCCGCCCTTGATTAAAATTTCTGTTGTTTTCCTGATGAAATTTTCCGCAATCTCTGGTATACTTGTATTCACAAGAGGTTGCCTCCTTCGTGATTTTTTTGGATCTTCAATTCTATTAAATCACTTTTTGGCTCCCTCTTGTACTTTTTTTACTTAAAATTCTCCTACATTAATTTTACACTAAGAATTGAATAGAAAGGATAAAAACATGAATATTACCGATATAAGGATTCGCAAAGTTTTAACGGGGGAAAGGCTTCGTGCCGTTGTTTCCGTTACTATAGATGATATGCTGGCAATCCATGATATTAAGGTAATAGAGGGAGCGGAACGTTTTTTTGTTGCTATGCCCAGCCGAAGGGAGGAGAACGGAGTATTCCGCGATATAGTGCATCCTATCTCCGGACAGGCACGGCATTTTTTCGAGGACACGGTATTAAATGCTTACAAAGAATTTTTAGAAACACGATCCCAAGACCGTGCAGTTCCGCAAACTAATACCGAAAATATAAACACAAACGAACATACTCCGGATATTGAAGAATCCGTCGCAGACGAATAATAAATTTCCATAAAAAAATGCTTTAAAAGATAATGTAACTCGCTTAGTGTAAATAGAATAGTCATCCAAATATTTGTCAATGCTTTAACTGCGGCATAAACAGGGCAACGGTGGAGACCGCCTCGACGCTTGCTGCGGCTTATACGGTGAATCGGCGGGTTGTTTAGTCTATCGGTTTTCACTTCACCGGTTAGCCTTTGGCGGATAAACTCCGGGTTTTGGGGGTCCAATGCTGTCAGCTTAAGGATTCGTCAAATTGCATAAAAATCAATTTATAATTTATCTAAAATGCGAATTGACAAAGAGCAAATAACCCCAACAATTTTATGAGCGTATTTTTTAATACGTATTATAAAGGTCGTGGGATAAAAATTGGGCTGATTTATCAACTTATTTCAAGTATCCCGTGAAGGTACGGCGGCTGATTTATACCACCAACGCCATCGAGGGGTTCCACCTAATGCTCCGCAAATACACCAAGAACAAGACCATTTTCCCGACCGATGATGCCATCAAAAAATTGGTGTATTTGTTGATTGATGATGTCGTCAAAAAATCGGTGTATTTGTCGATTGTGGAAATTTTCCAAAAATGGAGTATGCCCGTCCGTGATGGGGGAACAATAATAGGGAAGCTGCTCATTTTTGCAAAAATGTTTTTTAAGGAATGGTTCAATCGAATTGTTCCTCGTTTTTTTGTTATAAGGGGGTTCACTTTACACAAACTTAACCTAAACTATATACCGCCTTGCTTTTACGGTGTCAAATCATAGATTATACTCATTATCGTACAAAATAAAAACATAGCTTATACTCATATCGTACAAAATAAAAAGGAGATTAAAAATTATGAAAAAAATCACAGTTCCCCGCTCGTGGCGGATTTGGTTACTTGTAGCGGTCTTGATAACTGCGACGCTATTTGCCGGATACGGCGAAACGGTTTCTCCCAGCGGCGGCAACACAAGCAACAACGAAAGCGAAGGCGGCAATAGCACTACAGAGGTTCTTAGCGGTGTTGTCAAGACAGGCGGTTCAACTTCGGTTGAAAAAGTTATGCTCGCTCTTATCTATCAATTTCAAGAAGACAACGGGGATGTAACGGTCGATTATGAAGGCAACGGTTCGGGCGACGGTATTGTAAATACAATATCCGGCTTGTATGAAATCGGACATTCCAGCCGGGAACTCAAAACCGACGGCAGCGAGGACGGACTTGATGTAACCGCATACGCCATCGACGGTATCGCAGTAGTTGTAAACAAAGACAACGGAGTAGACAATTTGACCAAAGAGCAAATATTCGGCATCTACACAGGTGAAATCACTAACTGGAGCGAAGTCGGCGGAAATAATGCACCTATCGCTGTTATTACCAGAGAAAGCGGCTCCGGTACGAGGAGTGCGATCGCTGATATTATCGGGCTGGAAAAGAAAGACGATGATTCTACAAAAATAATAGACACTGCCAGCGAAGCGAACAACACAGGTGCTGTCCAAACCCAGGTTTCCGTAAATCCCGATGCAATCGGATATATGTCCTTCTCTGATGTTGATCCTGCAAAAGTTAATACCGTAAATTACGAGGGAGTAGAAATATCAGAAAATTCGCTCAAAGACGGAACGTATAAATTAATGAGAGAGTTTTTGCTGCTAACCAAAACAGGCTCGGCATTATCTCCGGCAGCACAGGCTTTCATGAATTTTGTTATGAGCGATAACGGACAGCAAATCGTAACCGACAACAAACTTCTTCCGATAAATTAAGAGCATTAGGTGCTGTTTATCTGTTTACCGTCAGTTTAGCGGGTGGAAGATCGGCATTATTCCGCCAATGGCGGGGTGATGCCGATAAGTTCATCCGTAAAAATGATAATATATTTAAAAAGTTGATTTATGCGCTATGAGGATAAAAAACATGACTGACAAAATTTCAATTATCAGCAGCAAAACATTCTCTAAAAGAACTGCGACAAAAAACGCTGTTGAAAAAAGTATGAACATCATATTTTTGATTTGCGGGCTTGCCGCGGTTATCTGTGTTGTCTGTATGACCGTTTATATGCTTGTATCCGGGGCCCCTGCTATTTCCAAAATCGGAGTGTTCAAGTTTCTGTTCGGTCAGATATGGAGTCCTGAAAATTCGCAATTCGGCATACTTCCGATGATAATATCGTCGTTTATCGCAACCTTTTCGGCAATCTTTATAGCGTTACCCATTGGCGTTTTGGTCGCCGTTTTTCTTGCAAAACTCATACCCGGCAAGCTATCAACGGCATTGCGAATGTTGATTGACCTGCTTGCCGGGATCCCGTCAGTCGTGTATGGACTTTTGGGAGCGATATTGATTGTGCCGGCTATATTTAAGCTGCAGACAGCGGCAGGACTGCCAACAGGCGGAAGCTTGCTGGCGGCGGTTATTATACTCATAATTATGATATTGCCGACAATTATCAGCGTTTCCGAGACGGCAATCAGATCCGTACCAAAACAATATGAAGATGCGTCCCTTGCTCTCGGCTCAACAAAATTGCAAAGTATATTCAAGGTTACCGTTCCCGCCGCAAAAAGCGGGATTGTTGCCGGAATGGTTCTCGGTGTCGGGCGGGCTATCGGCGAAGCGATGGCGGTTATGATGGTTGCGGGTAATGCTGCGATTATGCCGGAGTTCTTGAAACCCGTGCGTCTCTTGACAGCATCCATCCCGATCGAGTGGGCATATTCCAGCGGTTTGCACCGTGAAGCTCTTTACGGAATCGGGCTTGTACTGTTTGTTTTTATTATGATTATCAACATCAGTTTGAATACAGTACTAAAAAAAGGCGGTGATGTGCGTGGTTGATGCACTTTCAAACAACCGAAAAATCACCGACAGAAAAAAGCGGTCTTTTGAAAAAGCATTTTACACCGTCATTTTTCTTGTGTCCGGTTGTGTTCTCACGCTGGTTATATTCTTTATATTGGTTATTTTGATACGGGGAATTCCGGCGGTCACATGGTCATTTTTGACAACGGCTCCAAATCCCATTAGGCAAACAATCGGCATATTCCCCAGTATCGTCAACACACTATATATAATCCTTTTCACCCTGATTATTTGCGTTCCTATCGGTGTCGGCGGTGCGGTTTATCTTAATGAATACGCCAAAAACAAAAAGTTTGTACGGATAATCGAATTTGCCACCGAAACTTTATCAGGCATACCGTCAATACTGTACGGCGTGTTCGGTTATGTGGTATTCTGTTTGCTTTTCAACTTCAAGGTATCGCTGTTATCTGGGATACTCACGCTCACAATTATGGTATTGCCTATTATGATACGCACATCACAGGAAGCGTTGCGCTCTGTCCCTAAATCCTATCGTGAAGGCGCACTCGGCATGGGTTCGACAAAATGGTATATGGTCAGGACGATTTTATTGCCATCCTCGCTGGCAGGAATCCTAACCGGGATTATCCTGTCAATCGGGCGTATGATCAGTGAGAGTGCCGCTCTGCTGCTTGTCGCGGGCGGCAGCGCAATGTATATGCCAAAAGGCAATATACTCAACCAGCTTTCCGGCTCCGGCTCAACTTTGTCAGTGGAACTCTATCGGTATGCTTATTCGCGGGGCGATAATAAAACGGCTTTCGGTATTGCCGCTGTATTGATTATTATAGTAATCCTTTTGAATTTGTTAACCCGATATACAGCCGGGAGGTTAAACAAAAAATGAGTGTAAAAATTCATACGAAGAATCTTGATTTATATTACGGCGATGTATGGGCATTAAAAAATGTCGGCATGGATGTGTTAAGTCACAATATCACAGCATTGATCGGACCGTCCGGTTGCGGCAAGTCTACTTACTTGAAAACCCTCAACCGTATGAATGATACCGTTGCCGGAGTGAAGATTACAGGCGATGTTTTTCTTGATGGTGAGGACGTTTACGGCAAAGGCGTGGATGTGACTATATTGCGCAAAAAAGTCGGCATGGTGTTCCAGTCGCCCAATCCTTTTCCCATGAGTATATATGACAACATCGCTTACGGACCGCGTATGCACGGAGTTAAGCGGCGTATAGTGCTGGATGGAATTGTCGAAAAGAGCCTGAAAGATGCCGCTATTTGGGATGAAGTCAAGGATAGATTAAAAAAGTCCGCTCTCAGTCTTTCGGGCGGTCAGCAGCAACGGCTTTGCATTGCAAGAGCTTTAGCAACACAACCCGAAGTATTGCTGATGGATGAACCGACATCCGCGCTTGACCCTATATCCACAACGAAGATTGAGGAGCTTGCGGCGGAACTGAAAAAGAAATATTCCATCGTCATTGTTACCCACAATATGCAGCAAGCCGCCAGAATTTCCGACTATACCGCATTTTTCTTATTGGGTGAACTTATTGAACACGGCAGGACAGAAACAATCTTTTCTAATCCGAAAGACAAGCGCACCGAGGATTATATTACCGGCAGATTTGGGTGATACCCGAGTACCCGGGTACTCAAATACTCAGGTACTCAGGTACTCAAGTATCTCGCAGCAAGCTTTAATTTGCGTGACGGGCGGCGTTTTTAAAACCGGGTGTTTTCGGTTAAAGAACATTGCTTTTTTATCATATTTTTGATATAATATCGAGGAGGAACATTTTATGGGACGCACCAATTTTGAAAACGAACTCAAACAATTACACGGCAGAATAGTGGAAATGGGTAGTTTTGTAGAAACCGCCATTGACGATTCTATCAGGGCGTTTAAGCAGGGCGACATGGAGCTTTGTAAGAGCATTATCGGCAACGATAAATCTGTGGACGAAATGGAAGGGCAAATCGAATCCAAATGTTTATGGCTGATTGCCCGTGAACAGCCGATTGCTTCTGATTTGCGGAAAATCACAACGGCGCTCAAGATTATTACCGATATGGAGCGTATCGGCGACCATGCCGTGGATATTGCGGATCTAACCATGCGCATAGCCGATAAAAACACTTTTGCCGATTCAATCCATATACCGCAAATGGCGGCTGCCGCAATCGAAATGGTGCGCAATGCGGTCACGGCTTACGTCAATTATGATCTTGAACTTGCTAAATCCACGGAGGAAAAAGATGACGAAGTTGACGAATATTTTAATCTTATAAAGCGGGAGCTTGTCGAAATATTCAAAAACCAACCGCAAAATATGGATAATGCTATCGACTTTTTGTTGATCGCAAAGTATCTTGAACGTATCGCGGACCATGCCGTCAATATCTGTGAATGGGTGCATTTTTCACAAACGGGAGAACATAAAAACACTTTGATTTTTTAACGGGGGTTTTACATGAACAAAACGATTTATATAATTGAGGACGATGACAGTATCCGGGAAATGGTCAGGATGGCATTGACTTCTTTTTCGTATGATGTCACCGATTTTAATAATGCCGGGGATGGTTTAGCGGCTATATATGAGAATATGCCCGATATGGTGATCTTGGATATTATGCTGCCGGGCATGAACGGTCTTGAAGCTACAAAGGAATTGCGAAATAATCCGCAAACAAAAGCTTTGCCGATTGTGCTTCTTACGGCAAAAGGCACGGAACTGGATAAAGTTACGGGTTTTGACTGTGGTGCAGACGACTATATAGCAAAGCCGTTTGGAATTATGGAACTCGGCGCGCGTATCCGTTCCATCTTCCGCCGTATTGGGAAAGATGCGGAACCTTCCACGGAAAAAATAAAGATTGCCGATTTGTATGTTAATAATAACACCCGTGAAATAATGCAAAATAATAAAACGCTTGATTTGACATTTAAGGAATATGAATTGCTGTGTTTGTTGATTCGAAATTGTGACAGGATTGTTCCCCGTGAGGAGCTGTTAAATACGATTTGGGGGTTTGATTTTGTCGGCGAATCCCGGACACTGGATATACACATCCGGAACCTGCGGCAAAAACTCGGCGATGATGCGGAAAACCCGAAATATATCAAAACCGCCCGGAACGTCGGGTATAGGTTTATCGGAGTATAGTTTATGAAAAAAGCAATTTATTTCAAATTTATAGCATTGACTTTCATAGCGGTTTTAATTTGCAGTTTGATTTCCGCTATGATTTATGCTGTGAACACACAAAATCAAACAAAGGAATGGCTGACAAAACTTACGTTATCGGCGGCGGAAAACTACAAACATGATTCTGATGTAAATTCGTTACCCAGGTCGGCAGGCGGCAAGCGCATTACAATTATCCCACCCGAGGGG
>WRKL01000061.1 GCA_009778115.1 Oscillospiraceae bacterium
TAGGAAACGCTTTCCTTTCGCAGGGTTACGATGTGAAGGTTTCCGAGGTTCACGGCATGAGTCAGCGGGGCGGATCTGTTTTCACATATGTGAAATGCGGCGATGAAGTGTTTTCCCCGGTGATAAACGAAGGGGAAGCAGACCTTATTCTCGCGTTTGAGCAGCTCGAAGCGGCGCGTTGGTTGCCGTATTTGAAAAAAGGCGGCAAAATGATAATAAACACGCAAAAAATCAACCCTATGCCCGTGATAACCGGAGCCGTCGAATATCCTGAAAATATCGTGGGAAAAATTAAAGATATAGTTTTAAAAACGGGATTCGATGCGGATATATCCGGTATTGATGCATTACAGCTCGCCAACAAAGCCGGCGGCGCAAAGGCCGTCAATACCGTACTTATCGGTATCGCGGCAAAAAATACCGAATTCGATTACAACGTATGGGAAAAAGCTTTGGAGAAAAGCATACCTGCGAAATTTTTGGATATGAATAAAAAAGCATTTAAACTCGGATGGTCAAGTGAATAAATTATACTTAAAAAATAAAACGGGAGGAGTTTTAGCATGATAAAACAAATATCGGTTTTTGTGGAAAACAAATTGGGGAGATTGGCAAAGGTGACCAAGGTGCTGGCGGATGCGGATATTAACCTTTACGCTTTTTCTATCGGTGATACTTCCGACTTCGGAATATTAAGGATGATCGCGGACAAGCCGCAAGAAGCGGAAGCCGCGCTCAAAAAGGCGGGACTTGCCATTAACATAACGCAGGTATTAGGCTTGAAGCTTCCCGACCGGCCGGGCTCTTTTGCGGAAGCTGTGAAAATATTGTCCGACGAAGAAATAAGTGTTGAATATATGTATGCTTTCAGTTCCGCTCTTACCAAACAGGCATCCGTCGTTATCAGGGTGACTGACAACGAAAAAGCCGCAGACATACTGCGGCGGAATAATATACAAGTTATCAATGAAGGGGAATTTGCGAAACCATAAGTTAAAAAGCGGGATGCTCCCGGTTTTTGTTTCTCAATATTCCTTCAATATGGTTTTGGTAATTGTTAAGAAATTGCTCGAACTTTGATTTTTTTCACGCAGGAGATAAAATAATCTATATCGTGTGAAGTGTTAAACACTCCCGGAGAAACGCGGACAGTTCCGCTTTCCAGCGTTTTCAGATGCTGATGAGCGAGCGGAGAACAGTGCAGTCCGGCGCGCACGGCTATGTCCATTTCGCTAAGCCGGCGTGCGGTTTCTCCGGATTCAAGCCCGTCGATATTAAAAGACAGGACAGGAACCCGTTTTGCAAGTGAATCCGTCAAATTTTGTGATTCACCGTACATACCGTATAATATGATATTGCCGAGTTTTTTCATGGCTTCAGCACAACGGTCTGTCAGACCTATTTCATGGTTATATATTTTTTCCGTGCCTAAGCTGCCGACGAACTTCATACCCTCGCCCAAAGCATAAATCCCTACGGTATTCAAGGTTCCGGATTCGTACCTGTCGGGCACAAACTCAGGTTGTTTGAACTCTATCGAATTTGAACCGGTTCCGCCCTCAATTAAGGTTGAAAGTTTTATATTGTCGTGTCCCAGTACCAGCATCCCCGTACCTGGCGGACCGTATAGCCCCTTATGGCCTGCACAGCATAAAATGTCAATTCCCGTTTGCTGCATATCAATAGGCAGAACTCCTGCGGTTTGCGCCGCATCTATAATTAGAAGCACTTTATAATATTGAGCTACTTCTGATATTTCTTTTATCGGAAAAACATCGCCGGTAACATTGGAAGCATGGGTGCATATTATCGCCCGTGTATTCTTTTGTATAAGACGTTCAAAATACGCCGCCGTTTTTTTTGGGTTTCCGGGGGAAATAACCGCCGATGAGTATGTAGCCCGTCCGCTCATTGACAGAGCGTGGACAGGCCTCAATACGGAATTATGCTCCAGATTTGATATAATCAAATGATCGCTCTGATGTACAACCCCTTTTATAGCAAGATTGAGAGCGTGTGTGCAGTTTTGCGTGAATATAATGTTTTCGGACGTTGTCCCGAACATTTTTGCCGCCGCTATCCGGGTGTTATATATCATTTCAGCTGTTTTCATTGATGCTTTGTGTCCGCTGCGGCCCGGATTACCGCCGTAAATTTTGGCGGAATCGGCCAGCGCTTTTATTACCCCCCGCGGTTTGGGGAATGTGGTTGCCGCGTTATCAAGATAAACCATTTATATATCGCACCTTTCAGATAATTCCAGCATATTAATATTTAATTATTCCTTGTATTTTTAAACCGGAACTTTTCAGTATATCCGCCGCTTCCCGCCCTCTTTCCGGAAGCTCGAGCGAGTAGCTGCAACCGGCAAGCCCGGCTTCTACAGGGGTTTTAACTACCCGTGATCTTATCCCCCGATTTTTTAGAATATCTTTCGCTTTATACGCAAAGGTTATTGATGTCAGGATCACTAATGTCATGGAAAATCACCAACCCTCTAACAAGATAGAGGCGGCAAAAGGCGGCTCCCGTCGCCTCCTGTTATAATATGCGAAAAAACTGCATTTTGTGATTTTTAGGTTTTTGAAATACCGGTTTTTGCGGAGGTAATTAACATATGGAATATATGACCACATTTACGGGTAATGACTTTGCGCCGTTTTCGCCTGATATTGATAAAATAAAAATTGAGGACATCGCTCATGCTCTTTCCTTAACCTGCCGTGCAAACGGTCATTTTGAGCAATTCTATTCGGTAGCCCGGCATTGCTTGAATTGTGCCGCAGAAGCTAATGCGCGCGGGCTTTCTGTTAGATTGCAAATTGCCTGTTTGCTCCATGACGGAAGCGAGGCTTATATTTCGGATATTGTCCGCCCTGTAAAAAAACATCTGGATAAATACCTGCAGGCTGAAAAAACTCTTCAGGACATGATTTACAAAAAATTTCTCGGATCGCTTTTGTCCGATGAAGAGCTGTCTATCATTAAGCGGATAGATAACGATATGCTGATATTAGAATTTAATGCGTTGATGAAAAAGAAAGTTTTTTTCAAGTATCCTGACGTAAAAAGTAAGCCTTTTTTTGAGTTTAACGGCTTTACGACGACAGAAAACGAGTTTCTCGAAGAGTTTATGCGGCTGATGTTGTTGGAAAATAATATTATTAACAAAAAATAAATAACGGATAGATTATACGTTGCTTGCTTCGTTTTGCGGCAATACGCTCTATGATAAACTTGATACTATATCGTTAATTAACGATTATATGTCTGTATTTCAGGATTTATATAACCATCATAAGTTTTGCAATACCTTAATATTAAAATTGGCTTGATAAATATTTTTAAATGTGTTATCATAGGATAATATCGGGGTGTGGCGAAGTTTGGTATCGCGCACGGTTCGGGACCGTGAGGCCGGAGGTTCGAATCCTCTCACTCCGACCAGTGAAGCAAGCCTGTTTTTTGATGAAATTCAAGAGCCGGATTGCTTTATTTATATCCTAAAATTGTCTCCGAAAATAAAATTTACAAAATATTTATATTTAAAGTTGCATATTTTCATGCAACTTTTTCGTGTTTTTGGTGCATTAGTGAAGGGGCATTTATGTTCCTATCACAAAATAGGAGTTGTTTTATAATGACAGAGGAACATTACAAGTATCGCACAAGTCCGTTTTTACTGCGCAACCAATTTCCCGGCAAAGGCAAATCGCAAATTCCTACTATCCCTAAATTTCAAGCAAGGGAGGGTGATTTTACTGATTTAAGGCTTATTAGTTTTGACAAAACCAAATTGGAAAACAACAATCATCTTGACCGTATGGTGCATTTTTTCCTGTACGATTACAAGTTTAAGCGTGTTTGGAGAAACCCCGAATCAGATTTAGAGAAGCTAAAACGTTACAGAGCGGTGTTGTCGCCGGATTTTAGTGTATATCTTGAAATGGCACCGGCTATACAACTATACAACACATTCAGAAACCGATGGTGCGGCGCTTATTACGCGTCGAAGGGTATCCACGTTATCCCATCCGTCAGTTGGGGCGGCGAGGACAGCTTTGAGTTTTGCTTTGAAGGAATTGAAAAGGGGTCAACCGTTGCTGTTTCAACTTATATGGTGTCCGCACATAATAACCGTAAAGACCAAAAAGAGTTTTTCCTAAAAGGTTACAATGAATTACTTGATCGGATCGAGCCGGAGCGGATAATCTGTTATAATGAGCCATTCCCCGAAATGCAGGGTAATATTGTCTTTGTGGATTATGAACTTTCATCATGGCGATATATGAATGACGACCCGTGTGTTCCGTCTAAATACGCGAAATATATCTGCGGGGCATTGCCATGGCCGGAAGATTGTGATATAGTTAGGAAAACGGGGTATATATTGCCGGTTGACGATGTAGTAAAAGGTATGGGCAGCGCATATGGCGGTGATTGGCGGCCTAATCCCGACAAACCGGAAGATGAACGGTTTTTGGGTAAGCCGGGGGAAGTAAAAAACACGAATATGCCTAATGGAGAAAGATATTCCACCAAAATTGGTGAAAATGGGCGAGCAGTAAAAGAAAGACATTGGACCGATCATAAAACTCCAAATGTTCACTCAAATCCGCATGATCACAATATTAACTGGGATCCGGGCAGAGGTAACCCAATATTTGAAAAACCCCATATCAATTACCCGGACGGTGCGCCGGAATTTAAGTCTTATGAGGTGAAGGCTATGAGCAACCATATTGTACTCCCAAAGGATCATAACATGAATTTTGAAACAATAAGTAATTTTAAATGGTGTATGAAAGCTAATGGAGAGGTGCAGTTTAAATGGAATGATAAAATCTACAGTATTGTACATCCTATTGATGGAATTCTCATAACTGAAGCATACAAATCTGAAACCGAAAAACTTTGTAAAGATGCTGATGATGTCTTGGAGTATGTCATTGACGGCGTTCGCTTGCGTGATATTATCACGAAGGTCAAGGTAACAGCGAGAACAATATAAAACGTAAAAACACTAATATGTTTTTTGTCCAACCTTTCCATACGACCACGCAAAAGCGAGGTCGTATGGAAAGGTTGGTATAAAGAATGAAAAAGGACATAATTAAACTTGCAATTTAGAAAAGGAGCTGCGGCTATTTTTTCTTCTTGCATTTTTTATTGTTTCATAGTATCATATAGAAAGCTTAATTTATAATGGATTACAGATATTTAATTTGCATCATGAAAGAAGAGACATAATGGCGTACAAACCGATACGCATAGCACAGGTCGTCGGCAAAGTCGTTCTCGGCGGAGTAGATGCCGTCGTTATGAATTATTACCGTCATATAGACCGAACGAAATTCCAGTTCGATTTTTTTATGGACGGTTTGGATAAAACACCGATTGATGACGAGATACTGTCGATGGGCGGACGAATATTCAAACTGCCGCCCTACGAGCAGGGGATGAAAAAAAATCTTGTTGAATTCTGCAAGATTTTGAAAAATAATAATTATAAAATCGTACACTGTCATATGAACACCCTCAGCGTTTTTTGGTTGCGGGAAGCGAAAAAGTCAGGTGTACCTGTGCGAATCGCCCACAATCACAGCACAGCTCACTGGCGCGAGGGCAAACGTACCCTTATGAAGTATGCACTTCGTCCTTTTTCTCGCATCTACCCCACACATTTCTGTGCCTGCGCAGAGCACGCCGGCCGCTGGTTATTTGGAAACCGGCTGTTCGATAAAGGCAAAATTACGATCCTGCGCAACGCTATTGAAACCGACCGGTATGCATTTAACCCCGATATAAGGGAAAGAGTAAGAGCCGGATTGGGACTTCAGGATAAATTTGTCGTCGGGCATATCGGGCGGTTTGTATATCCCAAAAATCATAAATTTCTTATCAAAATTTTCGCTCAGGTGGCAAAACAAGAACCAAACGCGATCCTTATGCTTGTCGGAGACGGAGAATTAAAACCGGAAATAGAGCAAATGACCGATGAACTTGGAATACGCAGGTTCGTTCGTTTTTTAGGCGTGCGGCAGGATGTGCAGGAGCTGTATCAGGCAATGGATGTGTTTGTGCTCCCCTCGCTTTATGAGGGACTTCCCGTGGTAGGGATAGAAGCGCAAGCATCCGGGCTTCCGTTTATTATGTCTGACAGGATCACAAAGGAAGCGGCAGTGGACGGCGGCTCTGTAAGGCTCGGTTTGAATATCGGAGCTGAT
>WRKL01000062.1 GCA_009778115.1 Oscillospiraceae bacterium
TTAATGTCGTTGTATAAAGATGCCCGGGCGGTCGCGCTCAAATATGATACAAAAAAAGAACCTGCTCCGATTATTGTAGCATCAGGACTCGGGCATATTGCGGAAAAAATAGTAGAAGCCGCCACGGAAAATAATATCCCGGTTTATGAGGATACCTCCTTGGCGACGGTTCTTTCGCAGCTTGAATTGGGTCAGGAAATCCCCGATGAGCTATATAAAGCTATTGTGGAAATTTATGTGTTTTTTTTGAAATTCACCCCCGAAGATATAGAAAATTAATTTTTATTTTCGTTTTATGAATGATGACCGGGAGGTAAAAGTTCATGCAGAAAGTGAAGGTCGCCATTACGGATTCCAAGGATAAACTGCTTGCTAAGGCGGTGCTTGTCCGCCAAGACTCCAGAAATGCTGTGCTTGAACTGTCGCACGGATTTTCCGCCGAAAACTTTACGATGGGCGAAACCGTGAACATCAGTATGTTTGACACGTTAAACGGATTGATAGTATGCACCGGAGAATTAATGAAACTCTCGGACGGCTGTCTGCACATCCGCAACCTGACTATTGAGCAAAACATAAGTAAACGCATCGATATAAAAGTACCGCTGGGCTACGATGCATACATACTGCGGGCGAAAAACACAGATGATGTCCGGACGTATCACAAATTCTATGTGTACCTGAATGATTTGAGCGCCGGTGGTATAGGTTTTACATCCAAAGAAGATTTACCCGATGACGAAATTTATGAGTTTGTATTCGATCATGCGCGGGAGTCTGTCGTGATCCAATTCAAGATCCTGCACAAAACCAAAAAGGACGACGGCTCATATTTTTATGGCTGCTGCTTCCACGATCCCTTACCGTATCATGAAAAAATCATACGCGAATACGTTTTTCAAAGGCAAATAAGTTCGTACGACCACAATAAATAAAAATAAATTAAAGGAGATGCTTTAAAAAGCTACTCCCTTTTTTATTTTGATTTATTTATAAGACCTCCTCGGGAATTAAAACGTGATGTATGAACACGTCATACATCGCGAAGTGGTTTTAGAGGAGGTATGTATGAGATACCGCAAGCCTTCAACAAAAACTAATCGGGAGATGATATTTTGAAAAAAACAGAGAACGGAAAACATATCGGCAAATTTAATAATCCATTGTATCAAGGTCAGGATCCGTTTATCACATATAAGGACGGATACTATTACCTTGTGGCATCTAGCAACTCGCGTGCCGGGCGTTATATTTATGTCGCAAAATCCGATTCGCTGATCGATCAGGGTGAAAAGGTGATCGTTTATCGGTTTGATGATTCACAGCACAGGATATTCGCACCCGAAATATTTTTCATCAACGGAAAATGGTATATTTATTATTGCTCGGACTACACTGAAGAAAACATGAATCATTATGCCGGTGTACTCGAATCCGTTACCGACGATCCGCAGGGTGAATATATACACACCGGGCCTTTGTACACAGGTACTAACGGCAGAAACCTGCAGGCCAACGACTTCACCGTGTTCGAATACGAAGGTCAGTTGTACGGCACATGGGGAACAATGCCCGACTCATGGGGCGAGCTTCCGCATGAATCCATTCCGCAGCCGCCGGCGCCGGCAATTGTCAAAATGGAATCACCCACCGAAATAAAGGATGACAGGATTATTTTGTCGCCGGGAACAAATGAGCGCATTGCCGCAGTATTGAACGGATCGGAAGCAGGTCCTATAACGGCTGAAAAGCGGCGCGGCGAAGAGGGACCGCGGGTACTCCGCCGGAACGGCAAGCTGTTTATAACAACTTCGCAGGGACCGTTTGCGGATGTAACTTACCGGCTGGGAATTTATGCTTTCCAAGGCGGCAGCGTATTAAATCCCGAAAACTGGATATTCAGGGACAACGTTTTTAACGGAACCGCGGATGTTTACTCGGCAGGCCGTGCTTCCTTTGTTAAATCAGCAGACGGAACCGAAGATTGGATAATATATCATTCAAAGATATTTAAACAGCCCGGTAATGGATTCCGCAACGTGAATATCCAAAAGTTCGGCTGGGATGGAGAAGACAATCCGGTTTTCGGTACGCCTGTTTCACCTTTTGAATTTCAATATCTTCCGTCCGGCGACCCCGGCATCGGTTTAATATATTATGCCGAAAACGCATCCTGCAAAGGCGGTTACAAGGGTTCATCCCAAGGACATCAAGGCACGGAGTATATAGGTCTGGACATGAAAAAGGGAGCGGAGATTTCATTCGTTGTTGAAACCGACAGAGCCGGCAGCTATTTCGTCCGTTCAAGATATGCGTATTCACCATCTGAGCCCGAAGACATAGAAGACATAAATAAAAAAGAAACGCTAAGATCCCGTTTTTATACCGACAAGATCAGCGTTTATGTAAACGGCGAACATATCGCCAAAACCGAATTCACCAACACCGGGACAGACCTGGATCGTTATATGTATCAAGGTCAGCAATTAACGCTGGAAAAAGGAGCAAACACTATAACATATAAGGTTGACGACAGCGGCACCGGAAGCATACGGTTTGATTATATCGCAATAAAGTCAATTAGACCTCCTCGAAAACCACTTCGCGACGTATGACGTGTTCATACATCACGTTTTAATTTTTGAGGAGGTCTATTTAAATCATTTCTTACAACAAGATTAAGTTTGCGTTCTCTTTTTCAAACTGCGACGGTATATATGATGTATGCGGTATAAGCTATAACCATTACAAACCCCTCCGTGCGCACTAAACGCCGTCCGGAGTACACGAAAAACAACACAAGTAAGCTTGAAAGTATCAGAAGAATTATATCGGGGATCATATTTATCCCGGCTCCGGCAGTGAGCGGGCTTATGACTCCGGCAAGCCCTAAGATAAACAAGATGTTAAATATGTTCGAGCCGATAACATTACCAAGAGCTATCTCGCTCTCACCTTTTTTACACGCCACAATCGAAACAACAAACTCGGGCAGGGACGTACCGACCGCTACTATTGTCAATCCTATGATGCGTTCGTCCACACCCAGCCACGCGGCGATTTTTGATGCGCTGTTTACGGTAAACTGACCGCCGAGGATGACAAGAGCGCACCCTGTAACCGCCAGCAAAATGCTCAGCGGAAGCGGTCTGACCGAAACCCGGTTTACCTGCCGCTCCTCATCTCTTTCCGCATCTTTTTCTTTCGCGGTTTTTTTGATCAATACAAACATATAAATAACGAACACAAAAAGCAGGAGCGCGCTCGAAATCCGCAAAATAATACCTTTAGCCGGGTCATCAAAAATAGCGCTGAACACGGCCATTACAAGCAGTGTTCCCGCCGCTCCCGCCGAGACCAAAAAATCCCCGGATATTTCTTTTAGCCTTACGGCAAAAGGCTTGATAAGCGCGCAAATACCAACCACCAGCAATAAGTTGAATATATTCGAGCCCACAATATTTCCGGCCGCTATATCGTTGGAACCTTTGCTTGCAGCTATGATGCTGACTACGGCTTCCGGCGCGCTTGTCCCGGCGGCAACTATAGTCAAGCCTATAATAACTCCGGGGATTCTTAGTTTTTTTGCTATACCCACGCTTGCGCTAACAAAAACGTTAGCCCCTTGTATCAACAAAATGAATCCTAATATCAACAACAACACTTGTACGATTACGGTCATAACTTCCCTTTCTTTATGTACTTCTGCCAGTAATCTTGATTATTGAAAATCACAGACATTCAATAGCCCACATTAAAATCTAATTTATTGCGAATTTATCCCCATAATCTTATCAAAAATCAATTCTTTGCATTCCTCGTATCCCTCATCATAAAGCTCCAGTAATTTCGGTATATCCCGCCCGGTCGTGCCTGCACTGTCCGGCAGCGGACGCAAAGGGCGGATTATTACAGCTTTTCCGTCGCGTTCGAGCTGTTCACAAAGCTCAAGCTGCTTTTTATATACTTTGTGCCTGTTTACAATGGCATTGATAAGTTCAGGATACTTGCGGTAAAACAGCTTCAGGATCCTTTTGTGTGTAAACGGGGGTTTTGTGTAGCCCGGATTCCGGGTGAGTACTATTACATGAAAGGTATTCCCGTCCTTCATGGATTTTTCGATAGGGATCGGTGCGCTGATCCCCCCGTCGAGCAAATTGAGCCCGCCGATTTTTATAATTTTAGAGAGCAGCGGAACTGCGCAGGATGCTCGGGTAACCTCAAACCACGGCGTTATTTCGCTCTTCTCAAACCACACCGGAACCCCTGCCGCACAATCTGTCGCTCCGGTCAGAAAACGTATATCCGCAAAATCAAACATTTCTTTATCCCAAAATATATGCTGTTCGGGTACGGTTTTAAATATGAAATCCAGTCCGAACATTGTACCGTGCTTCAATAAGTTCCGGCGGCTGACATATTTATGACTGCCTACATAGTGTTCCACTATCAATCTCGAACGGCCTTTTTGCCCGGAAATATATGATAACGCATTAGCCGCGCCGGCAGATACTCCGATGATATAAGGAAACATTATTCCTTCATCTATAAACGCATCGAAAACGCCGGAGCTGTAAAACCCCCGCGTTCCGCCGCCCTCCAGAACCAGCGCCGTTCCCTCCGGCATCATTTTTGTGTATCTTTTCCCTTTTATGACCGGATGCGTGTACGTCTTTCCAATTATATTATTCACGCAACTCCTCCGTTTAATATAGCATGGCTATAATAGTTCTCTGTTCCCTGTTCCCTTCAGCTTTTTGCGTTTATTAACACTTGTATTATATCCGAATTATCCATTCCGGACACCGGACTTTGAACAGCTCTTTGAACTTTCCGTATTTTACCGTCGCGGGAGGTAAATGTTCCGTTTGTTTCCGCAAAAGAAGACCCGGGGATTGCAGCATCCGCTTCCTGTGCGGCAAGTGTGTCCATCGTTTGAACCGCCAGGAATTCCAAATTTTCCGGGCGGTTTATGCTTGTATCTGCCCCGAAAACGAATAAACCTTTCAGCTTTCGGGAATCTGCAAGCTTAATGTAATCCTCCCGCGGTTTTGCGCCAAGATTTATTAATCCCTGTGTGTTCGCACCGGGTAATATTTGATTTATTTCTACACCTTTTAATGATGCGATCTTGTTGATATATTGCGCTTCCAATCCGGCGGGAGCCGCATCGCCGGAGTCAGGCTCTGAAATGAAAATGTTTTTTGTTTTTAAAACATCTTTCGCATACCGTACAGCCATTTCCGCTTCCTCGTTGGTGTATTGCCCGGAAATTGTGACGGCGATACTGTCTTTTCCGTATTTTTCGCGCAGCCTACGGAATTTTTCATTTGTATATTCCGCCGCAAGCCGCAGGCCGCTCTCTTGTATTTTTCCGTCTTGACGAATCAAAGGAACGGTAAACCGCTCTTTTTTCGCTTCATCAAGTAGTCCGAAACGCCCTTTTTTGCACAACAGCGATGTGCTGCATCCCGATGGCAGACAACGGGTGATAATATTGCCGTGGGTCATAATGTTGATTTCACACCCGATCGAGCAATACGAACATACCGTCCGGGTCGATTTTTCCCGCAACGGGATTTGTTTTCCGGGCATTCGGGTTTCGGTCAATGCTCCTACCGGACATAAGGCGGCACATTGTCCGCAGGATATACACTCGGTTTCGGACAGCGGCATATCAAAAGCCGGTTTTACCTCCACATCAAACCCGCGTCCGGTAAACCCAAAAACCGATGCTCCGACAGTTTCATCGCAAAAACGCACGCACAACCCGCAGAGTATGCATTTTTCGGGGTCACGGTGAATATAGGGATGCGCATCATCTTTTTCGCTTTTCCGGTATTCTCCGTTATATTTTTCGGGCTTGATGCCGTAATCGTTTGCGTATTTTACCAATTTGCAGCTATAATATTCCATACAGCCGCATTCTAAGCATCTCGACGCTTCCTTACGCGCTTGTTCCGGACTGAGCGTTTCGCAAATCTCCATAAAGTCCTCACGCCGTTCCGCTGCCGGACGGTGTTTTGCCGATATTCGCGGTTCTTTGGGCTTTTCCGTAAAATCCTGTGCGGTTTTTTCACTTTTGGATAAAAACGGTTGTTTGCGTTTAATCTTTTCGCCTTTCAAATATTTGTCTACGGATTCC
>WRKL01000063.1 GCA_009778115.1 Oscillospiraceae bacterium
TGGTGGGAGTTCAGGGATATTATGAATATATGGCAGGGAACATCGCGGGCATGGATCTGAACGCGGAAGCTACATTATCATCGGTTGAATCATTTATTACCTAGAAAGGAATTGGTCGTATTTATACGCTGGAAAACTATGATGTTGCCGTAATCGGCGGCGGACACGCCGGGATAGAAGCGGCGCTCGCTTGTGCGAGATTGGGGATGCAGACTGTCCTTTTTTCGTTAAACCTGGATACGATCGCAAATATGCCTTGCAATCCGTCGATCGGCGGAGTAGGCAAAGGGCATCTGGTGCGTGAAATAGATGCGTTGGGCGGCGAAATGGCAAAACTTGCAGATCAAAGTTTTATACAAAGCCGTATGCTTAATGCGAGCAAAGGATCCGCGGTCATGGGTTTGAGGGTTCAAATTGACAGAAAAAAATACAGCGCACTGGCAAAAAAGGTGTTGGAGCAAACAAATAATCTTTACATGAAGCAAGCGGAAATTACCGACATAAAGCTTAACAGCAAAAAATCCGTTGAATCCGTTGTTACAAAAGCGGGAGCTATATACCCTGTGAAGTCCGTAATTTTGTGCTGCGGAACATATCTTAATTCATTGATACATATCGGAAACAGTTCTTTCGAAAGCGGACCGGATAACGAAAAAAGCCCGTCCGCATTGTCCGAAGCGCTGTCACATCTGGGCGTGATTTTGAGACGGTTTAAAACCGGAACCCCTGCTCGGGTTCACCGGCGGTCGATAAATTTCGGCAAACTTCAATTGCAGCAGGGCGACGACCCGGTGATTCCGTTCTCCTTTGAAACGACCGGAAAATTGCAAAACCGTGCCGTATGCTATATTGCGTACACAAACAAAAACACGCACAAATGTATTTTAGAAAACTTGCAGCGTTCACCGTTATACAGTGGAAAAATCGAGGGGATCGGTGCGCGGTACTGTCCGTCGATCGAGGATAAAGTTGTGCGTTTCGGCGACAGGGAGCGGCATCAAATTTTTATAGAACCGATGGGACTGAATACCGACGAGTTATATTTACAGGGAATGTCGTCTTCTTTGCCCGAGGATGTGCAGCTCGCATTTTTGCGTACTATAGAGGGTTTTGAAAATATAGAGATGATGAGGAGTGCGTACGCTATAGAGTATGACTGCGGCGACCCTATGCAGTTGGGTTGTACTTTAGAATTCAAAAATATCCGGGGACTTTACGGTGCAGGACAATTCAACGGAACCTCCGGGTATGAAGAAGCGGCGGCGCAAGGATTGGTTGCAGGCATCAATGCGGCATTGGCGGTAAAAGGGGAAAAACAAATGATTCCGGAACGTTCGTCCTCGTATATCGGAACAATGATCGATGATTTGGTGACTAAGGGCTGCGATGACCCTTACAGGATGATGACTTCCAGAAGCGAATACCGTCTGCTTTTAAGACAGGATAATGCCGATGCGCGGCTTACTCCGCTGGGGTATAAAATCGGATTGATTTCGCCGGAGCGCATGAACAGGCTGAATTTAAAATTGGAACGAATAAAAATCGAAAAAGAACGGATCACCAAAACCGTGATACCGCCATCCAATGAATTGAACAATATGCTCGAATCAAAAGGTACGGCAAGAATAACGACCGGAACAAAAATGATAGATTTAATCAAACGGCCGCAGGTCACGCTGGCGGATCTTTTTCCGTTTGAGCCTGCCGATTCTGTTAACCCCGGTATCGAAAAAAGATCTTGGGAAGCGGATGAAATAGCGCAAATCATCCAAACCGAAATAAAATATGAGGGTTATATCGCCCGGCAGAAGTCACAATCACAGGAAGCCGCAAGATTGGGTGAATATAAAATTCCGGAGGATTTGGATTTTCATAGCGTTAACGGTTTGCGCCTTGAAGCGAGAGAAAAACTTTCTGCCGTCCGTCCGGCGAATATCGGACAGGCATCAAGAATATCCGGCGTAAATCCGGCGGATATAACCGTCCTGTTAGTGTGGTTAAAACGCTGTGATCGTCAAAAATAAATTATTATAATCCGAATAAGCAGATAGCCGGCTAAGCAGATAGCCGGATAATTTGGAGAAATATGGATATTATAGAAATCGCACACGCTTATGATATAAAAATATCCCGCACACAAAAGCAGGGATTGAATTTATTTATTGATATTATGCTGGAAACTAACCGGCGCGATAACCTGACAAGGATTGTTGAGAAAAGCGAAATTAACGTTAAACATCTGCTTGACAGTTTGATGGGGCTGACCACCAGGTTGTTTTCAGACGGTAAAAAGTTTGTGGACGTTGGTGCGGGAGCAGGTTTCCCATCGGTTCCGCTGGCGATATGTTCGGGGGTAAAAACTACACAAATAGAGGCTTCGCGCAAGAAAACGGATTTTTTGCGTAAAGTTTCGGAAGAACTGACACCGTATACACAAAACCCTGTAACACCGATCCACGGCAGAGCGGAGGAATACGGAGTAAAGCCGGAATACCGGGAACTATTTGATATCGCAGCAGCGCGGGCGGTAACATCATTGAATGCGTTGTGCGAATTATGTTTGCCTTTTGTAAAATCCGGAGGTCACTTTGTCGCATACAAAAGCGGCGAAGCTGAGGATGAGTTAAACCGTGCATCCGCCGCGATCGAAACTTTGGGAGGACGTATTGCCGAAATCAAAAAATATTCTTTACCCGACGGCAGCGGACGAACCTTGGTGATAATCGAAAAAATATCGGACACGCCGGAAAAATATCCGCGTGCTTACGCAAAGCTCAAAAGAACGCCGCTTTAAGCGAATTTTTAGATATAATAGACCTCCTCGAAAACCACTTCGCGACGTATGAACGGAAGGTTTCCCGTCACACGGTGTTAATTTATTCTCACATTTCTTTTAATGCTGCGGCGAAGGATGCGGCAAAAAGCCTTGCGCTGTACAACGCTTCTTCGAGTGTGTTGGAATTACTGCCCACTTCGAGCAGAAAGGAATTCGGGGATAGATGTTGATTGTATTTTTTGTAGGTGAAAGAAAGAGGGCGGGTAATACCCGGGTAATCCGCTTCAAGCCGTTGCTGTACCGATGCGGAAAATCTTAGGTTTTTCCAATAATCCGGAAAACCGAAAGTTCCGTTGTCACACCCTGAGATCAGCATGAGCTGAGCTGCGTTTTTTCCGTTCACTTTAGCAACAGGAGCGACCCGATCGGTGTTGGGGCGCTGGATCGAGTCCCGATGCACATCAATAACGGCCTGAATGCCGGGATGCTGTTTCAGGGCTTTTTTTACGGTATCCGCTGACCTGTCATAGCTCCCGTTATACGAAGGATAGTCATGAAGTGTGGCATCATGTACGACACCGATACCCTCGTTGGTCAAAATCTGCGCTATTTCCCGTCCTATACGGGTTATATTAAGGTTGCCGTCCGTCGTCCGTGTCCGGAAAGATTTTTTATAATAATCCCGTTTGAAATCTTCAAAGCTTTCGGTCGCGTGGGTATGATATATCAAAACCAGCGGTTTGCCGGTCTTTTTATATTTGAAATCCGGCGGTTTGTTCATTTCACTGACGGTTTTTTTGTTGGAATGTTTAGTGTCGTTTCTTAGGTACGCGTTGTTCCGGATCGCGATAAAACGCTTTTCGGCAAGGGCTGTTAGCGTTTCGCGTACAATTCTGCCGTCGCCTTTTTTGCCGGAGGGATTTTTTTGCGGCGCGGAGGACGATAAAGCAGACGGTGGGGCAGACGGCGTATTCAGGTTTTCCGGAACAAGTACACCCGAACTGCCGGAGTTGTCGTTTTCTGTATCTGTGGTCGTGTCTTCCGGCGGTTCTTGTTCCGACACGGCGGGCTCTGAATTTTGAGGCTGCTGTATATGGCGTGACAAAAGAGCGAATCCGCCTTCGGGCAGGGATAAAGATGCAGAAATAATTGCCGCCTGTCCGGCAAAATTGACGATTGCCGGATAATTTAGCCCCGCAACGATAACCAAAACCGCCGCTGACAGAAGAATCGGCGGTAAAACCCACTTCTTTATTTTAGTTTTAATCTTCCCGACGACCTCTCTTTCATTCTCCTTTGTATTTTTTGCGTGTTGCTATTCCGCCGCGGATATGGCGTTCCCGTTTGTTTATATCCAATATTTTTTTTACTTGTGCATGAAGACCGGGGTTCACTTTTTTAAGCCTTTCGGAAACATCTTTATGTACGGTAGACTTGCTTACTTTGAATTTTTTTGCCGCACCGCGTACAGTGTCTTTATTTTCTATTATATATTGCGCCAAAAGCACGCTCCTGTTTTCTACGTTTCCCATAACGAGCCGCACCCTCTTTTCGTGTAGTTTGATTCGGAAAAGATTCTTATCCCGGAATATGTTTTCCGTGATTGTTAATGTATATGCGCTCGATGGCAGCAGTATGTTACGGGTATAGACTAACCCTATATTGTCCTGTCTGTAACTTCAACTTTAGTGATGATTTCACGCAAGCGTACTCCGTCAATTACATACTCCAGAACATCATCGGCATCCTCGCATGTCTTTTCTGTTTCCGGCTTGTTGGCTTCAGAAATCCCCAGCACACACATTTCATCACATGTAATATTAAATTTTTTATCATTCCAAATAAATTCGATTTCACCGCCATACCGTATGCACCATTTAAATTCACTGATAGATTTAAAACGGTTTGCTTCAAGACTGTTAGTTCCGGTTATTTCAGACATTAAAATTATCTCCTTAAAGTTTTTAAATTCCGGAGCGCCATCCGGGTAATTAATATGTGGTTTTACAAAGTTTGGATTTCCTCTGTTCGGATCCCAGTTGATGATATGATCATGAGGATTTGTGTGTCTTGTATGCGCTCTGTTATGATCCGTCCAATGCCGTTCTTTAACCGCACGACCATCGTCACCAATTTTTGTGCTTCTATTATAGCCTCCTTTTGCAACGGTTTCTTTAACTTCTCCCGGTTCGCCTAAAAATCTGTTATCTTCCGGTTTGTCCGGGTGCGGCCGCCATTTCCCGCCGTATACGCTGCCCATGCCTTTGCCGCTTATAACATATCCGTTGCTTTTTACAATTATACCAGAATATTTCGGTATTGGCAATGCTCCTGTCATATATATTTTGCACCGAAATATCGCCGAAAAATATTTTTCGGCGATATGAAAGTAGAGGCAGGAAGGTCAAAATCGAATGGGGGTTGTACTCCATAGCACATAATATGAGGAAAATGGCCGCTGCAATGGGGTAATTCTCTTTGCTTTTTTTCTTAATTTCAAAAATCTCGCTCATCTTTTCAGATGAACGAGATTTTTTGTCTTGTCAAGGCTGTTTTGTTACAGCCCCCTCAATCCTTATGAATGCTTATTTCATGCGGGTTTGCGGACTATTTGCTCGCTTCCTCCACCGCCACCGCACAAGCCACAGTCGCGCCGACCATCGGATTGTTGCCCAAAAGAAAAATTGGTAATTTTATGCCTTCTGGTTTTTCTCGTTCAATGTCGAAAAAGCCTTGTTCTATGCGGGTTTGCTGGCTTGCCGACAACGAAAATGCGAAAAATTATTTCCAGTGATTTCTGCGTTTTTCTTATGATTTTCATCTCAATGTTGTCAATCCGTTGTCAAATTTCGGAGGTAAGAGAGGGTATTTTGCGTGGTTTTGTATGATGATATTATAGCATGAAATGATGGGAAAGGCAAGGAAAAATCCGGAATCTGTCCGTGTCAAGTTATTGTAGGACTTTTAATTGTAAAAGATTTGTGAAGCCGGAAAGTGGGTTAACCGAACATTTTCAATATTTTTTGAGTGCCTGTGATTTTACCG
>WRKL01000064.1 GCA_009778115.1 Oscillospiraceae bacterium
AGTCTTTCACGAGGATTTAAGCCGAACGAGAAAAGACAATTCCGCTGAAAACTTTGCTGTTATCCGGCATATTGCTCTTAATATACTTAAAAACTTCCCGGCTAAAATGAGTTTGGCTCGCAAACGCCGTAAGTGCATTTATGATGTTGATTTTATGGCTGATGTCTTGCTTTCTGCTTTCTAAAGGCTTTTCATGCGTTTGCCCTGGTATTAGAGGGACAGTTTATTGACAAAACATCAAATATGCCTTATAATAAGGAAACATAATCGCCGTGTGCTTATTTAAAACTTGTCGGATCCTACGGTCCATTTTAAGTGCCGCTCCGGGCTGTGCTGGGGAATATGAAAAAGGACACCCCGGCATTGTAAAAAATATATTGATGCGCAAAAAAATATACCTAAAAATATTTCATGATGGAGTTTAACATGAAAAAATTAGCAATTCTTATTGTAATATTGTTGTGTACCGGTTTTACATCCTGTGTTGCTTTTCGGTATGACACAGAAAATATAATAACTCCCCCAAAACTTACCGCCCAGCAGAACGAGATATATGAGGCTCTTACTTCTACGCTCGAATTGCCTTTTAATTTGAGATATCCCAAGAACGGCGATTTCCGATCCGCGTTTGTGATAAACAATCTCGACTCAAGCAAAAACGGTCAAGCTATGGTTTTTTACGAACTTAAGGGTGTATCCCAAGGAGAAAAAGCCGTACTGCGCATAAATATCTTGGACAATTCCGAAGGTGCATGGGTATCAGTGGATGATATCGAAGGCGAAGGAACGGATGTGGATAAGATCCTGTTTATCGACACCGATGCGAAATATTCAATTTCCGGCGAAATATCACATAGAAAACGTTTCATAGTTATCGGTTTTTATGCGAATAACGTGACCGGGATCGATGAAAAACTCTTTAAGGTATATGAATACAAAAACAAGAAATTCCAAGAGACATATTCAAACACATATGATATACTGGAAAAATGCAGACTTCACAGCAACGATGAGGATGAGCTTTTGTACATATCATCACTAACATCCGAAAGCGCACGCTCCGGCGAACCGATTCATCCCGTCAGCCCGGAAAACCTCAACCGGGGAATAACAACGGCGAACTTACTGCGTTTCGATGGAAAAAAACTCTCTCTGTCGGATTCTGTAGATATGTTCGATAAAGTTTCAGGATATTATAATATCTCCGGTGGTCTTATCGACAATCTTCGTCCTGCCCTGTTTCTGGACGGTCTTGTCGGCGTGAAAACTTATGTTACCGAAATACTCACGGTATCCGACGGAAAACTCGAAAACGTGATTTATAATAAAAATATCAACCTGATAAACGAAACCGAACGGTTCAAAGTTATAAATTCAATGGAAATTAATTCTGATTCGTCGGTTATGATCCCGCGGCTCTACCCTTTTCCCGGATATGACCGGGATGATCCGGATGCTGTTTTTTATACATATTGGACGGAATACAAAAACGACCGTATTGAGGAAATATTTAAATCTTATGTCGATATAAAAGAGGGCTATATTTTTATCTTCCCAAATGGATGGACAGATAATATCACCGCCGGTTACATCGAAGAAAATTCGGAAGTCCGCTTCTTTGAATTAAACGAAGATCTTACTAAGGGTAAACTGCTCCTTTCGATCCGCAAAATTAATCCGGATGAAACCGACGGGCTTTCCAACGGATATTTCCGGCTAAACAATGCAAAGAACCAATATTTAGCCGCTAAAATTGAAACCGCTTCAGCAGACATATCCGTAACGGAAAAAGAAGTAAGATCTTTATTCAAGCTAATAAAATGAGTGAATTTGTGATTTGAGAGGAAAGGTTTAATTTTGAAAAAAATATTATTTTGCGAAGATGAGGCAACAATACGGGATTTTGTCGTTATCAATCTTGAACGGGCGGGGTACAGTGTATATAGCGCGGAAAGCGGCGAAGAAGCGTTAGAAATGTTCGAAGAGCATTCCCAGGATTTCGATCTTGCATTGCTCGACATAATGCTGCCGAATATGGACGGCTTCACCGTATGCAAAAAATTGCGTGAAAAAAGTGACAAATTGGGGATCATCATGCTTACCGCAAAAACTCAGGAAATGGATAAGGTCAACGGGCTTATGCTGGGTGCGGATGATTATGTTATTAAACCCTTCAGCCCCTCCGAGCTTGTAGCGCGGGTGGATGCGGTTTACCGCCGTGTAAACATGATAGGAAACTCAAATAACCCGCAGGACATGATCATGACCACAGGTATATTCACGCTCAACAGAAAAACCCGAATTTTAACAAAAAATGATGTCCCCGTAGATTTGACACAGATAGAATATCAAATAATGGAACTTTTTATGAGCAGCCATAAAATCGCGCTATCGCGTGCACAAATTATGTCGAGTATTTGGGGCGACGGTTATTTCGGCGATATAAAGATCGTGGATGTGAATATACGCCGCTTAAGAATGAAGCTCGAAGATTCTCCCTCAACGCCCTCTTATATACTTACAATTTGGGGTTTTGGTTATAAGTGGGATGCTTAAAAAATTGATAATGCCGTGTGACGGAAAATCTTCCGTTCATACGTTGCGAAGTGATTTTCGAGGAGGTCTAATATAACGCTCCTGTTTAAACCTGTTCAAACTTCTGGAGAGGATGAAAAAATTTGCGGATAAAAAGCATTACACTGCGTTGGGTTATCAACAACCTTATGCTGGTTATTCTTATTCTGGTTCTCCTGGTTGTGTTTTTAACAATCTCTATGAAGAACTATTATTATTTGTCGGTTTACAACACAATAAAAGCAAGCGCAAATACGGTATCCACCTTGATTTTGCGTTATCATTCGGACAACAAGAACGTCAATGCGGAAATACGCAGCATAGTAGAAAACTATTCTTTGAAAGATAAAATAGAACTGATGGCTATCGACCATCGTTCAAGGGTCACAATAACTTCATCGGGGTTTGATTTGGGTTCGATTGAAATGCCGGATTATGAACAGGCGTTATCCGCCGAAGACGGTATAGGTTATTACGAGGGCAGAATATTAAAAGACAATGTAATAGCGGTAACTTCGGTAATTCCGGTGGAAAGCAGTGAATTCTCGGCATTACGATATCTGGTGTCGATGCGGGATGTTGATCGGGAAATATTTTCATCTGCGCTCATTTTTGCCTGTATGGCGTTGATAATGCTTCTGTTCACCCTTATTCCGGGCTTTTATTTCATCAAATCCATTGTACTTCCGGTGCGCCGTATTGGGATTGCTGCGCGCAAGATTGCCGCCGGTGATCTCGAATCCCGTCTTGATGTACCCGCAAAATACGAGCTGGGCGAACTTTGCGCAACGATCAATTACATGGCTGACGAACTCAACCGTTCCGAAAGGATAAAAAACGAATTTATTTCGAGTATATCCCATGAGCTGAGAACTCCGCTTACTGCTATCAGAGGTTGGGGAGAAACAGTTCTTTCAGCCGGTGCGAATGATTCCGCAACACTTAGTAAAGGGATGGGCGTTATTATTTCCGAAACCGAACGTCTTTCTCAAATGGTCGAAGAGCTTTTGGATTTTTCCTTTATGGTAGACGGTAAATTTACAATAATAAAAACAAAGCTGGATATTTTGGCAGAGCTGGGAGAAACCGTGCTTATCTTCGGCGAACGTGCTAAGCGCGACGGCAAAACGATAAAATATGAAGAACCCGAAGATTTGCCTTTGATTTTTGGGGATAAAAACCGCTTAAAACAGGTTTTTGTAAATATTATTGATAACGCGCTCAAATATTCACAAAAGGGCGATATTGTACTTGTGCAGGCGGAACAAACGGAAGAATACATTTCTATATCTATTGAGGACACGGGCTGCGGCATCCCTGAGAAGGATCAGCCTTTTATTACACAAAAGTTTTACAAATCCTCGTCTTCGGCACAATACGGTTCCGGAATAGGATTAGCGGTCGTTAACGAAATTATTAATATGCACGAAGGTCTGCTCTCTATCGAAAGCAAGGTAAATGTAGGCACTACCGTAACAATAAAATTACCCATAAATACCCGAAAAGGCGAAGATGCTGAAATTTCTGTTATGGATCAGAACGAAGTAGAGAGCCAAATTAACCTAAGTGGGAGCTGATATCAATATCCAATAAAAGTAACTAGACCTCCTCGGAAATTAAAACGTGATTTATGAACACAGATGATTTTTCGTCAAACAAGGCAATTTTGACGAGAATATCATGGATATTTGAGGATAAATTAACACCGTGTGTACGTCGCGAAGTGGTTTTCGAGGAGGTCTACTATAAAAAAACCGGTGTAATACTAATCCATATATCAAAGTTTTCACTTGATTTTTTATTAACATTTTAATTGGATATTGGTGTGAGAATACAATAGAATATAACGGCATAATTATGAATACGGAAAAAACATATTAAGGGCTTCATAAACGCTCTTTTGAATTGGGGTAAAAGTATATGAGTAAAAACTCACATAAAAGCAAAATCGGAGGACAAGCGGTTATTGAGGGCGTTATGATGCGCGGTCTTGATAAGGTTTGCATGGCGGTGCGCCGGCCGAACGGTGAGATTTTCACGGATTCGTGGGAAGCCGGAAATATCGCAAATCCGGGATGGTATCGCAAAATCTGGGTTTTGCGCGGATTTGTAAATCTTGCAGACAGTCTGCGTATGGGGTATAAATGTTTAATGAAATCCGCCGATATCGCCGGTGAAAGTTTGCCGGAAAATGACATTGAATCCGAAAATAAGAGCGAAGCCGCAAACAACACCGAACCCGAAAATAGGGATGCGGCCACAGAAAGCACCAAATCCGAAGAAAACAATGAAACCACAGACAGTACCGTAACCGAAAATCAAAAAGCTGCTAAAACCATGGGTGCGGTCGGTGTTTTTTCAATGATTATCGGCGTTGCGCTGGCGTTGTTTTTGTTCACTTTTCTACCGGCTTTCACAATCAATTCCGTTGAACGCTTTGTTTCAACGGGTATGTTTAAAACCGCACTGGAGGGATTAGTGAGAATTTTGATTTTCATAGGATATTTATCTCTAATCTCTTTGATGAAAGATATACAAAAGCTGTTCGCGTACCATGGGGCGGAACATAAAACTATCGCGTGCTACGAAGCGGGTGAGGAATTAAAAACTGAAAACGTCAAAAAATTCAAGCGGTTTCATCCGCGCTGCGGCACAAGCTTTATTCTCATAGTTTTGCTTTTGAGCGTTATCGTTTTTTCGTTTATACCCCGGGATAATTTTCTTTTTAGAGTCGCTTCGCAAATCATATTACTCCCGGTTATCGCGGGCATTTCCTATGAATTTATCAAACTTGCGGGACGGCATGACAATATTGTCACCCGTATAGTATCGGCTCCGGGAATATTCCTGCAAAGGCTTACAACCCGCGAACCCGATGAAGCGCAAATCGAGGTAGCGATTTCTGCTATGAGTAATGTTGTTCCTGCAAATAAGGATCAGGATAAATGGTGATAAAAATATGATTTGCCGTAACGATTTTGTTTTTTTCATGATCGGTAATTTCACAGAATACAGTGGGGATAAATGTGAACAATAGGGAAGTTTTAAATTTTGTCG
>WRKL01000065.1 GCA_009778115.1 Oscillospiraceae bacterium
GAATATACCTGTATGTCACAGTCAACATATATTTCGCAAAATTTTTGGATAAGCGTTTTTATCATCGGATATGCCGCCGTACCCGTAGAAATGGAAATTCTGACGGGCTTCCGAGGATTTATGGTTTTAGGGTTCAGGTTTTTCAATTCGTCCATAAACTGAGATTCGAACAACGACAGCATTCCTACGCCGTTTTCCAGCTGATGGAATTCGCCATAATGCTCTGCGGCGGGAATATCCAGTTGTGCTGTTAAATAAAATTCGTCCGAAGCATAAGCTAAAACCCGCCCGAGCTTTTGATTAAAAGAATCAATGATTTTAATCGTTTTTCTTGCGTCCTGTTTTGTATACGGTTCGAGAGGATAGAGGTTGCGACGGTGTTTTGTCAAACCTACAGGCACACAAGCGATAGATTGTACCGAATCACCGAGTTTAGAGATAACATTCAGTGAGTGTTCCAAATGCGCGCCGTCGTTTATCCCGGGACACAGCACAATTTGTAAATTCAACGTGATTCCGGCATCCGCTAAAATGCGTAGATACCCCAGACATTTTCCGGCATTCCGGTTGCGCATAATCCGGACACGAAGCAGGGGGTCTGCCGTATGATACGAAACATTGATCGGAGAAATACGCATATTAATGATTCTGTTGATTTCTTCTCGCGTGATGTTGGTCAATGTGACATAATTGCCGAAAAGAAAACCCAAACGACTGTCATCATCCTTGAAATATAAGGCGTTACGCATACCCTTCGGAAGCTGGTCGATAAAACAAAAAATACAATTGTTTTCGCATTGCCGCTGCTCGTCCATAAGGTATGTGTCAAATTCCAGTCCGAGTTCAATATCTTCCCCGTACTCATCGCCGACGGTTATATCCGATATTGAGCCGTCCTGCTTTTGTATTGTCACGCAAAGAGGAACGTCGGCGCAGTAAAAACCGTAATCCAGCGCATCATTTATAGTATGCCCGTTTACGGCAAGTAAAATATCGCCGGGTTTAACTCGGTGTAAAGTTAAAGGAGATGACTTTTCTATAGACCTAATTATACACGACATAAAAACAACCTAAAAATAGAATCAGAACCTGCTTGCCTACTTTATCGGTCTACCGACTTAATAGGGCAAAAATGCCGGAGCTGTGCCGCAAACCGCAAGATAAAATTACCCGCCCCAAAGGGCGGTATAATATTTATTACCTATTCAGGCAATTTCAAAAGAGGAACGCATATGCTGCCTGATACCCCGGGTTTTGTTACGGGTGTTTTATTCCCTTGTTTTGTACGCCGCTACTCGTTGTCCTTCTTTATTACCTCAACACCTTTGTAGTATCCGCAGGCAGCGCAAACCTTGTGAGGTGATTTGAGTTCGCCGCAATTTGAACATTTCGAAAAAGCCGGCGGGTCAAGCTTCCAAACATTAGAACGCCGTTTATCCCGTCGCGCTTTGGATATTTTTCTTTTTGGGGCTATAGCCATTTTTAAAACCTCCTGACATTAGGTTACTACTAACCACCTGACATTAGGTTAGTAGATTATTCAATGTATTAGTTTATTATAAAGATTAATGTTCTTCTTGTCAATACTTTTATTTTTGTGTTGTATATGTTACACTATAAGAAACCATTATGAGGAGTATGGAAGATATGGAGCCGTATTATGATATAATAATAGCGGGAGCGGGATTAGCGGGGCTTTCCGCCGCCCTGGAGTTAGACAATGGATTTTCTGTCTTGCTGCTGTCAAAGCAAGAACTGACGCGGAGCAATTCTTATCTTGCACAGGGAGGAATTGCCGCCGCTCTTGATACGGAGAACGATTCGCCCGAGCTGCATTACATGGATACTTTTTCCGCCGGAGGTTTTGCCGGTGACGAAAAATCGTTATCTGTAATGGTAAATTCAGCTTACGGCGCGATTGAAACGCTTCTCGGCGCAGGTGTAGAATTTGACCGTAATCCGGACGGCTCGTTTAGTCTTGCAATAGAGGGCGGACACTCGCGCCGCCGTGTGCTGCACAGCCGCGACACTACAGGTAAAACAATTATACGCGCGCTGACATCAAAAGCAAAAAGCCTTGCCAATATCCATGCCGCGGAGCACACGGTAGTGGCGGACGTAAAAAAACATGACGGTTATTTTTTTCTTAACATCCTAAATAATCGCACAACGGATAACAAAAACGGAAGTTTACCCGTAGTATGCTGCCGTTATTTACTGCTGGCGACCGGCGGCATCGGACAGCTTTACCGGCGGACTACAAATTCACGGGTAGCGACCGGAGATGGTATAGTTTTTGCGAAAAGACTGGGAGCGGAAATCAAGAATATAAGCTATATCCAATTTCATCCCACGGCGTACAAAAGCGACGGCAACGCTGAATGTTTTTTGATAAGCGAAGCGGTGAGAGGAGAGGGTGCATATCTGACAGGGCCGGACGGCGGCAGATTCATGGAAAGATATGATAAACGGATGGAGCTTGCCCCACGCGACGTAGTTTCGCGCGCAATACTGGAGGAGCAGAAGCGTACACAAAAATCAGATTTTTTTCTTGACATAACCCACAAAAGTGCGGATTTTATCCAAGACCGTTTTCCCGTAATCTATGAGTATTTGCTTTCCTGCGGTGTGGATATGACAAAAGAACCCGTCCCGGTCTATCCCTGCCAGCATTATCTGATGGGCGGTATAGATACCGATGTTGACGGCAGGACAACCGTAGACGGTCTGTATGCGGCGGGAGAGTGTGCGCATACCGGCGTACACAGCAATAATCGTCTTGCTTCTAACTCTTTATTGGAAGCGGCGGTGTTTGGAACCAGAGTGGCGGCGCATATCAACAGCAGGGGTGTTCCTGCTCAAAAATCATTGCCGCAAGCGCCGGAGTTTGCTAATGGGGACCAAAAACTGCCTGCCGGGCTAAGGCAAACTCTGCGCGAGATAATGCAAAGGAGCTATTTTATTGAGCCTGACAGGGAATATATCGCCGAAAACATACAAAAAATACGAAAAATTTCCGAGATTCCGAAGAGCGGAAGTTTTGCGGTTACGCAGGATTTTACGGAAACGATGGCGATAACAGAGGTTGCGCTGATGATACTTGAGGATGTTATGAAGCAGGGGGATTAATTGCGGCTAAAACCGAATAAGCCATATTAGGGAGTTAGGAGTATGGAAAAAGTCGTATTGCATTGCGACATGGATAATTATTTTGCGGCGGTTGAAGAAAAATACAACCCCGGGCTTAAGGAAATTCCCTTTGCGGTCTGCGGCGATCCGGCTATGCGGCATTCCATAGTCATGTCAAAAAACGATCTGGCTGACAGGGTCGGCGTAAAAACCGGACTCAGCTACTCTCAAGCCAGACAGATATGTCCGTCGCTGGGATATGTAAAGGCAGATATGTCCAAATACCTGGCGGAAACGAAAAATGCGAGGGAAGTTTACCTTAAATACAGCAATAACGTTATCCCCTACGGCATGGACGAATCCTGGATCGTTCTTGACAGCGGCACATCTGTAAAAGAAGCGGAACAAATAGCCGATGTCATACGAATTGAAATAAAATACGCTCTGGGCTTAAGCGCATCCGTCGGTGTCAGTTATAATTATATCTTTGCAAAGCTCGGGAGCGACTACAACAAACCGAACGGTATCACTGTGATAACAAAGGAAAACTACAAACAGATAGTTTGGCAGCTGCCGGCTGATGAACTTTTGTTCGTCGGCTCAAGCAGGAAGAAAGCTTTGTCGGGCGTTGGTATCAACACCATCGGCGACATAGCCCGGGCGGAACCGGAACGTCTTGTAAACCTGCTCGGCAAAACGGGTTATGATCTATGGTGCTTCGCCAACGGAGATGACCGGAACTTCAAGCCGAACAGCGACACCATCGGCAGCATCGGAAACACTATAACGCCGCCTGCCGATCTGCGAACTACGGAGGAAGCGAGTGCGGTTATATATCTGCTTGTGTCGGCTGTCAGCGCGAGGTTGAAAAAACACGGGCTTAAAACACGCTGCGTTAGCATCTGCATGAGAGACAGCAATTTCGGGAAAGTCATACGGCAGACCAGTCTTAGCCATTCCACTGACAATACAAATAGAATATTCAACTGTGCTTTTGAGTTGTTTATCCGGCATTACAAATGGGAAAATCCGCTGCGTTCGCTGGGTGTCCGTGCGGATAATCTTGATAATAGTGAGCAGTTGTCCATGTTTGAAAACGATGATTGCGATCTTAGCGTAAACATAAACCATAGAGTTAGCAAATTGACCGAAAGATTCGGGACTTTGAGCTTAGAAAAATCTGCGGCAGCAAGAGAGTGGTAAAAATATGTGCGGAAGATACAGTGTTTTAACGGAGGACGAAATAATCGAAATACGTTCTATCATACACGATATATCGTTACGTTTGGTAAGGGACGATTTGGGGAATTATAATGCCCGGTCCGGTGAAGTGTACGCGACCGGCAAAGCACCCGTCATTACACAGGCCAATGATGGGGTTGCTTTTGAAGACGTAAAGTTTGGATTTAAGAAATGGGACGGCAAGGGGGTAATAATAAATGCCCGGTCAGAAACGATAAAAACTACGCGGATGTTTTCGGGACTGTTGAATGCGGGAAGGTGTGCCGTGCCTGCCAAGGAGTATTACGAATGGCGTGAGCGGGACACTGAAGCGGGCGCGAAGCCGAAAAAACCTGAAAAAGCAAAATATTATATCAAGGACACACAGGGCAATCTGCTGTTCTTTGCCGGTTTGTATCGTGACGGCGAGGACGGAAGGGAGTTTGTAATAATTACCAAAGATGCTTTTGGCGATGTCGCCGACGTACACGACCGAATGCCGGTTATTCTGCGAACGGATCAGCTGGAAGCGTGGCTGAGCGGCAAGCTTTCGCCGGATGAAATAGTGCGGCTGGAGTTTAATGCTGCCGTGCGTTTGTGTGATGAACTCAAAGGGGTAAAGTGCGAAAATGAAGAACAGCTAAACCTTTTTTAGGAGAATTTATATGTCGGGCAAAAGATAATGATGCCCTTTTCGTTTACAGGGACAGCGGCGGATTTCTTGTGTATGAAAAAATATTTTTGAAGCCGGAACTTAATTTATAAAATTTTCGTTGCAATCCGGAAAAGAAAATGATATGATATATATCGGTATTGATTTTGAATATTACGAATAAAAAATAAAAGGAAAGATGTGAAAAGTATGGAAAAGTTTATAGTAGAGGTTTCAGCACGGCACGCACACTTTAAAATAGAAGATGTCGAGGTATTGTTCGGGAAAGGAAAAAGACTCACATCAAAACGTGAGTTGTCCCAGCCGGGTCAGTTTCTGTGCAATGAAAGGGTCAAAGTTTCTACAGAAAAGGGCGAAATGAATATGTCTATAATCGGACCGGAACGTCCGTTTTCGCAAGTGGAAATTTCCGCGACCGATGCGCGTGTTTTCAAATTAAACCCGCCTATCCGCGAATCCGGTGATATAGAAGGAAGTCCGGGCTGTAAAGTTACG
>WRKL01000066.1 GCA_009778115.1 Oscillospiraceae bacterium
ACCGCTATACCTATCTCGATAGGCTCTTTGGTTCTCAATTTCACTTCACTGGTGGATTCCGTAACGGTGGTAAGGCGGCTGTATAACGGAATCGTCAATAACGCTTCACAATATATCGAAGCATACGGCGACAAATTGAAAATCGGACTGACACCTGCCGCCGCGGAGGAAACCGCTACCGCTATTTACGGTATGTACACCGGCATGGCGCTTACCGTAGCGGTTCTTATACCCGACATCGTTAGTATGCTGGGTAAAAGCTCCCTGCCAAATGTAGCAGCGGCATGGCTTGCACGCGACAAATCCAGGATAAAATATAATATTGAAAGCTTAACACGGCTCACGGCACTGATTTCGATGCCGGCGGGAATAGGAATGTGTGTACTTGCAAATCCGATATTATCCATGCTCTTCCCTAACCGCCCCAACGATACCTCGCTGGCTGCGTCGATGCTTTCCCTGCTTGCGGTCGTCGTTATTTTTATAGCTATCGTCACTCCGCTTTTTAATGTGTTCCAGGCTATCGGGAGGTCAGACTTGCCTATAAAATTTATGTTAGCAGGCGCCGTTGTAAAACTTACATCGAATTATATTCTGGTAGGGATTCCCGCAATCAATGTGAAAGGCGCACCCATCGGCACACTGCTTTGCTATATATTAATATTTTGCCTGTGTTTCTACTTTCTTCCCCGTTTGACCCGAATCCGGATAAACTTTACCACAACATTGATAAAACCGCTGATAAGCTCGCTCGTGTGCGGTGCGGCAGCATTGGCAGGATATTTGTACATTCCCGGATCCTTGCCTGTGAAAATATTTATTTCTGTTGCTTGCGGAGCAGTTTTTTACGCTATAATGCTGATTTTACTGCGTGCGTTATGCCGTGAAGATATAATTTCTTTGCCAAAAGGAGAAAAAATTGCAAAAACACTTGAAAAATTCAAAATTATAGGTTAGAATAGCTATTGGTGGGTTTTTCCCATATTTATAACCATCTTTTCACAATGGAAAATTATTGCGATATTTCATAGGTTGCCGGGCGGTTACGTCCCGTGATCCTATAGATATATACAAAGCCGCTCCCTTAAATATTTTCAAGGAATCGGCGGAATAAAAAAATTAGGAGGAACAAACAAATGACAAAAGCAGAACTTATCAGCGCATTTGCTGAAAAGACCGGATTTTCAAAGAAGGATTCGGACAAAGCGGTTAATACCGTGTTAGACGTAATTACAGCTAATCTCGCGAAGGGTGAAAAGGTTTCGCTGGTTGGATTCGGTACGTTTGAAGTGCGCGCACGCAGCGCAAGAGATGGTGTCAATCCGCTGACAAAGCAGCCGATGCATATTCCCGCAAGCAAGGCGCCGGCATTCAAGGCAGGCAAAGCATTAAAAGACGCCGTATCAAAATAAGAGGTATTTTTTTCGGTCAAATGGCTGCTGCAAAATATAGATCACCGATCTGTGTTTCGTAGCGGCCTAAATTTTTTCATTTAACCGGTTTTTTTATTTAACCGGTATAGAAATAATCAGATTTAAATTAATGGGAGTGTTGAAAAATGTCGCCCGCACCCCCTTAATTATTACTTCAAATAGACCTCCTCGGAAATTAAAACGTGATGTATGAACATGAACACAGATGATTTTTCGTCAAACAAGGCAATTTTGACGAGAATATCATGGGTATTTGAGGATAAAATTAACACCGTGTGACGGGAAATCTTCCGTTCATACGTCGCGAAGTGGTTTTCGAGGTGGTCTAATATATGTGAGGGATTAAATATATGAGAATTGATAAGTACCTGAAAGTTTCCCGGATTATAAAACGCCGTTCACTCGCGAACGAAGCCTGTAGCGCCGGGAAGGTGATTATAAACGGAAAAACCGCTAAAGCTTCATCCGAGGTCAAAACCGGGGATATATTGGAAATCAAGATGGGACAAAAAGAGCTTAAAGCCGAAATATTAAAGCTTGCTGAACATACTATGAAAGAGGATGCATCGGCAATGTATAAAATATTACAATAAGGAATGATTTATTTATGAAAGCTGTTGTAACGGTAATCGGTAAAGATACGGTTGGAATTCTGGCAAAGGTAAGTGCGGTTTGCTCGGAGCATAACGCTAATATAGTCGAAGTCACACAATCCGTACTTCAAAATATGTTCGCTATGATAATGCTGGTTGAAATGCCGGATGTTTCGGATGGTCTGGGCTTTCTCTCAGATCGTATGAAAGAGCTTGGCAAACAAAACAATTTGCAAATCCATGTTATACATGAGGATATATTCAACACCATGCACAAGATTTAAGGAGTTTATATTTCTATGATTAACACTGCCGATATACTCGAAACAATTTCGATGCTAAATGAGGAGAATCTTGATATTCGCACGGTTACGATGGGTATATCCTTGCTTGATTGCATAAGCGATAATGCTGATACCGCCTGCGATAAAATATACGATAAGATAATGCATCGTGCACGGCATCTGGTTAAGGTATGCGAAGGAATCGAACGCGAATATTCTGCGCCTATCGTCAACAAACGTATCTCGGTCACACCCATATCCGTTGTTTCCGCTTCTGCCGGGAGTGACCCTGCGAAATATGCGTTCACGCTGGAAAAAGCCGCAAAGGAATGCGGCGTAAATTTTATCGGCGGTTTTTCAGCTTTAGCACAAAAGGGATACAGCGCGGGAGATCTGGAACTTATCGAAGCTATTCCTGCAATTTTGTCCGAAACCGAACGTGTCTGCTCCTCGGTTAATATAGGTTCAACCAAAACCGGAATTAATCTGGACGCCTGCGCAAAAATGGGCGAAATTATTAAACAATGCGCAAAACTGACGGCAGACCGCAATTGTATCGGTGCGGCAAAACTGGTAGTTTTTTGTAACGCACCAGAGGATAACCCTTTTATGGCGGGCGCGTTCCACGGCGTAGGTGAGCCCGACTGCATAATAAATGTCGGGGTTTCCGGTCCGGGTGTGGTTTCCGCGGCTTTAAAAAAACAACCCGGTGCAAACATAACCACCGTCGCGGACATAATCAAAAAAACCGCGTTTAAAATAACACGGCTCGGCTTTCTCATAGGAAACCTTGCGTCCGAACGTCTTGGCATACCATTCGGAATAGTAGATTTATCCCTGGCCCCTACCCCGGCTGTCGGTGATTCCGTTGCAGGTATCCTTGAAGAAATAGGGCTCGAAAAATGCGGAGCGCACGGCTCTACCGCCGCTCTTGCTCTGCTCAACGATGCTGTCAAAAAGGGCGGCGCAATGGCTTCATCTCACATAGGCGGGTTGTCCGGAGCGTTTATCCCGGTATCTGAGGATGCGGGAATGATTGATGCCGTAAACGCCGGCTGCCTTTCGTTGGAAAAGCTGGAAGCGATGACCGCGGTATGTTCGGTAGGGCTGGACATGATAGCGGTTCCGGGTGATATAAAATGCGAAACCATAGCTGCAATAATTGCGGACGAAGCGGCAATCGGTATGATAAACATGAAAACCACTGCGGTAAGAATTATTCCGGCGATCGGAAAAAAAGCCGGCGATAAGTTGAATTTCGGCGGTTTATTGGGAACAGGTGCTGTTATGGATGTGAACCCATTCTCCTGCGAACGATTCATACGCCGCGGCGGTCTTATCCCCGCACCCGTACAGTCACTCAGAAATTGAAAATTTTACCTTGGACGGATTTAACGGAAATAGCACGGCTCACAGAGCTAACAAGTTGTTTGTGCGATTTCGGCTATAAGCCGGTTTGCTTTACTGTCTATTGCGTTAAAATTCATGGCGCCGGTATAATAATTTTCCAGTTTATCGTGAATGTGTTTTGCTTTTTTCAAATAACTTACCGCTCCGGATATATATTTATCTACTGCTCTTTGGAAAAAATTGAGTAATTGTTTTTTTGATTTAAGAGCTTTCATATCCGTGAACCGTGTATAATTCACCGTGTTGACCTCACATTGTTCGGTAATATCAAATTTAAAAAAGCGGCTGCTTGTTATGATTCCCATTCTTAACGACGGGAATAACAAATGCTCCAGCCTGTTTTCGGGGTCAAGCGGACAACGGCAACTGTAAAAATCGAACCCGTTACCCAGCGCATAATCCCTTACTGCCGTGAGCAGTAGATTAGCTGCGGCTCCGTATCCGTCGCGTATTAAATATATTCTGTCACACAAGCTTTTTATTGTTTGCGGATAACCGGTTATATCTTCATATGTAACGGTACTCAGAAAACGTTTTCGCTCTATCCCTTGGATGTATCCGGGGGATAGAGCCCCTCGGATATTTCCGGGGGAATTTTTATTTTTTAGCTCTTTTTCGATTAACAATCGGGAAAACCTTGAAATTTTATCAATATCGGTAAATTTTGACACGATTTTTCGGCTGTCGTCCAATATACGGCTCGCGGCATTCAAATAACTCCTGCATAATTCACGGCAGTCTTTTTCTAGTTGGAAAGCCTCCGAAATTTCCCGTCTTTTGCTTTCCAGCTGTTTTTCGTCCCAGCAATCGCAAAGATTTATTATACTCTCGTAAGCTCCGGGATAAACGGGTTCAACGGTATGCGGCGGTGTCCCGTCAATTAAGCGCACACCCGTTCCGCAAAAAACCGCACCGTCCAGCGAAGACGGATCCGAAGCGCAGTGAATACGTTCGATATGATTTAATTTTTTTGGATATTGAGGATATTGAGGATGTTGATTTTGATCCGAAATAAGGGCGTGTTCCATGCTTTGGATAACTTTTCGGATGAGGGATGATTTTCCCGTCCCCGGACCGCCCTTGATAATATAAAGTTTTTTGTATTCATCGTAGTCTTTGCTTTCCGGATTTGTAAATTCATCAAAAAATCCGAAAAAACCATTCGGAGTATTAGAACCGAAAAAGAAATCTAGCTGCATTTATTATTTCCCCTCAAAAACAAAATAAACCACCCGAAGAACAATTGAAAATTGTACGGGATGATTTATTATATTCAAAAAAATAAAAAATGGTTCAAGCAAGCGGGAGATTTTTATTCCTTACCCCCGTCATCCCCGTCCTTTTTCGGGTTATAAATTTATTCTTCGATTATCCGCAGATTTCGACGGATGGTATTTATGCCGGCAAAAGCGTACAGCTTAG
>WRKL01000067.1 GCA_009778115.1 Oscillospiraceae bacterium
CGCGTGCAAGCAACCTCTCCTTGGATAACTATTTTAAAGTCGGCGAAAAATGGCAGTACGGTTCGTATAAATATTGGAATATTCCCAACAATCCCTCGGATATAACAGGGGGTTATCTCTTGGAGTTGGAATTAGATGAGCGGTATAATCCGGAAACATCCGGCTTTATTTCAAACCGCGGCGCTTCGGTCGTCATAAAATATCCGGAGTTCGCATCCAAAGCACAGGTAGAATATATACGCAAATTTTTCCAGGAAATGGAGGATGCCGTGTATTCGTCTACCGGCCGCAACAGCCTGGGAAAACATTATTCCGAATATATAAACGAGCAGTCCTTTGCCAGAATGCACGTTTTACAAGAATACATAAAAAACCTTGATGTGGGAATAACCAGTTTTTTCATGTATAAGGATTCCGATTCAAGGGGAGACGGCAGAATGCACACCGCTCATCCGTGGGATTTTGACCATGCTTTTGGTGATGCCGGCGATCGTGACGGTCATCGTTTGTCCGCCCCCGACGGTTATTGGGCAGGCGGCGGAACAAGCAGCCAGGGTGCTTACGGACGTATCCACAACCATCCCGACCGCACATTCCATATAATGGCGCAGCTTTGGCAGCATCATGAACTTTTCAAACGGCAGGTGCAATACGAATACTTCACCAATTTAAAACCTATAGCCCAAAGGTACAGCCTTGAAGTTATTCCCAAATGGCAGGGATATATTTTTGAAAGTGCTGTAAACAATGACTTGCGCTGGCATAACTCGGGTACATCCCGCTTTTTAAACCGAACGGGCAATCTTGCTAACTGGCTGTTTCAGCGGCGAAATTGGCTTGACATCACATGGAGTTCTCAGGCGTATCCGTACAAAGAACCCCCGTTGCAAAATAATACCCCCAAAGGCAGCGTTGTCATCAATCAGGTATTCGGCGGCGGAAACAGAGCGGATACCGGGGTTTCGCATAATTTTGTGGAATTATATAACCCAACCGGTCAACCCGTTGATATGTCGGGTTGGAAGCTGGATTATTTTAACAACAATGACGACCGGGGTTCGGACGGCACTATCTATTTTAATATAACAATCCCGCCCGGCGGTAAATATTTTATAAGGGGATTCAAAGAGCCGCAATCGGATCCTGATTTTCCCCGTGTAATAATTAACGAATACGACAGGGATATTCCTGATTTTATATTGAGCAACAGAAGCACCCGACTGACCCTTTGTGACGAAAAAGACAACGTTATAGACGGATATGGGCGCGGAGCACTGCGTTCAGTGGATTCGGAAGGAAGGTTTGCCGTACCCGAGGCAAATAAGCATACGGTTTATTCCAGAACAAACGGTTGGGATTTGAACCAATCCACGGATTTCAAACCATTTAATTTCAACGGCTGGGCTACCGCAGAATTTTATGAGAGAGCAGAGCTTACATCAAGTAAGAACTTAAACATTATTGATCGCGGTAGCAGCGTAAATATAAATGTTTCAACCGGGGCGGGCGGAACAGCTTCCGGCGGCGGATCATTTGTTCAGGGAACGGCGGTCACGCTGACCGCCGCGGAAAATTCATTATATGCTTTTGACGGCTGGTACGAAAACAATTCGAAAGTTTCTGCGAACAAATCATTCAACCTAACCGCACGGAACAACCGCACATTTCAAGCCAGGTTCAAACTGATTCCGAAGGATCCGCTGCCCGTCAGGCATACCGTATCGGTAAAGAGAACACCCACGGCAGGCGGCAGAGTTTCCGGCGGCGGTGTTGTCAATAATAATTCGAATGTCACTGTCAGAGCCACAGTGAACAAAGGATATACTTTCGATGGCTGGTTTGAGGACGGTAAGCGGGTAAGCAGGAACGCGAGGTTCACTTTCAAAACAACCAAAAACCGCACACTTCAAGCTCGGTTCGTGAAGAACCCGTCAAAACCCGCAAGCTTCAGCGCAACTCAAAACGGCAGGAGAGCGCGGATAACATGGAAACGGCAAGCCAGCGTAAGAGTAGAAATACAGCACAGAATAGGCAACGGAAAATGGAGAACGGTACGCAGGACAGCAGCGGGCGCAAGCTTATGGCGAACCGGCAACCTCGGCAGAAAGCAAAAGCATTCGTACAGAATTCGGGCTTACCGGACAATCGGCGGCAGGGTCATACGAACGGCTTGGACAGCAAAAAAGGGCGTGAATATCAAATAAATAGCGGTAACCGGACAGTTATGCGGAATTATTTGTAATTCAAATCAGGAACCGCCCGGTTTATGCCCCGATAACAACGGGTACAGAGCCGGGCGGTCGTAAAAATACACGAACAAAGTTTGGGAGTTTGAGCGTTTGAATGGCTATCGTTAATTTCCGCAAAAAGTAATTATAAAAATCTGCGTGAAGGTTTCATATATCGAAGATTACACTTTATTTTTTATTAACTTTTTAATTGGATATTGGTATCATTCTTTTTTTTCAATTAAATCCAAAAAATCTATCCATTTACCGTCTTTTTTCATCCCGAAATGCAGATGCGGATCTTCGGCAATTTCGTTTTCCGCCGTTTTTCCCACCGCACCAATTACATCGCCCAACCTGACTTTTTGACCGGATTCTACGTTAACGGTTACCGCAAGATTGCAATAATGTCCCTCGTACCCGTCACTGTGGTCGATTATTATGCATACTCCCCATTTTTTGTCGTCTTTAATTTCGACGACCTTACCGTCCGCCGCTGATTTTACCGGCGTGTCCAGCTGCGCTCCTATATCTATTCCGTCATGAGTACGCCAATCGTTAAGAGTTTTGGATTTTACCAATTCACCCTTGCTGAAATGGTTGGTTATATCGCCGGTCAACGGCATAGCGAATTCAAGTTTTATGGGTGCTTGAGTTTTGCTGCTTTTAGGTGTTTGTGCCTTGCTCTTTGGTTTTTGCACAGGGACGTCGGTTTTTTCACCCGTTACTATCCGATCCTCCTGCGATGTGACGGCTTCGCTTCTGCCGGACGGTGTGCTTATCCTGATTTCACCCGTTAGGTTGTCTACCGCACGGTTGACCGCTATATAAGCGGCAGAGCCTATTGCGACCAGGCTCAAAGCCAATGCGGCGTAAAATCCTTTACCTTTTAAGAAATTGTACCATTTTGATTTGCTTGAATCGCCAAAATGTATTTTTTTCATGCTAAAAGAATCATCCTCTCTTTCGATAATACGTTTTCCAAATTTATCATTCCCATAAAAAAAACATTTTATACATCGAATTCAAACCCTTCTGCTCTTATTCCGTCTATCATCTGCGCCAATATATCTGCGTTTGTTTTAGATGCAGTATGAAGCAGGTATATTGCTCCGGGATGGGCCGCATGGATAAGCGTGTTTAAAGCGGCTGACGGAGCGGGCTGTCTTTCAACTTCATAATCCAAATATGCGAAAGACCAGAAAACCGTCGAATATCCCAAACCCTGTGCGACAGCAAGAGATTGTTCCGAAAATTCTCCCATCGGAGAACGGAACAGGTTCATATTGTAATCGAAATTTTCCTTTATATACCGATGTAAAAAAAGTATTTCCTCTTCCTGAGCTTTTTCTCCCAAAGCCGGCATGGACTTATGCCGATAGCTGTGGTTACCTATAACATGACCGTCATCAATCATTCTTTTTATCAGACCGGCATTCTTTTTAACGTAGCCATAAGTTACAAAGAATATTGCCCTAACGTCTTTTTCGCTGAGAATATCCAGTATTTTGTCCGTATAGCCGTTTTCATAACCCTGATCAAAGGTGAGCGTAATGTCCCGGGAATCTTCGTTTATGAATATGGCTGAATATTTCCCGTATTTGTTGTTGAATTCCATACATGACACAGGTCTGTTTAGCTCATCGGTGTTCTTGCCTTGTCCCCATGACCTTTTGCTCCGTTTGCTATGATGGTTTTGGTTATTATGGTTATTATAGGTGTTGTGAGCTTGTGCCGCAGCCCGAAAATTCGATACGGTCAGCAGCAGGACTGCAACTATAATTAATGTTTTTTTCAACCTAAACTCCTTTTCTCCGCCGATATATTCGATGTAAATAGGACGGACATCCTGTTCCGTCCCTTTTGATATATTAAGAAACTGTCCTTAACAAAGCCGGGGCGGGGTATACTAAATCATCGGCGGGCGGTCTTGATTTTTGTCGTTGACTTCCTGTTTCCTCCGGGTCTGCTTTTAGGAATTAGTCATTCCGTCATCACCATGCAACTCATCGTCATTGTTGAGTGCACCGTTATTGTCGCCGTTTAAAATTCCGTTGTTATCGTCGATATTGTTATCTCTGTCGTTCCTATTATCCCTATCATCCCTGTTGTTTCTATCGTTCCTATCGTCTCTGTTGTCGTTGTTATTATCATTTCCGTTGATAACCCCGTTATTATCATTGTTCCTGTTATTTCCGTTATTCGGAACATTAGGAATAGCTTCGGATACAAACGAATCATTGTTATAACTATTGTTGTCTGTGTTTCGATTGCATCCGGCGGACAATGCTGTTAATACCAAAACCGCTGATAGCAGGCAAAGTGTTCGTTTCAATTAAGACACCTCCATAAAAATATTTATATATGAATTTACATGGCTCCGCTGAGAACCTATAGAACCCTTAGAACCCTTAGAATCCATAAAATTCATCTTTATACTGATTTCAAATTAAAAAAACATATAAAATTTTTATATATTAATTTTTCATGAATTTTTTATCATCATCCCTAAACCGAAATTAATATTACAATCCTATGTCCTGATTATTTTTTTCTTTAATATCAAAATTAA
>WRKL01000068.1 GCA_009778115.1 Oscillospiraceae bacterium
GGCAGAGGCGGTTCGTGTACCCGGAAAATAAACGCAAAACCGTTATCTTTCGCAAATTTTGCCGCACATTCGTTTGCTGTAAGCATAAATTCCTCGATAATGTTTTCGGATTCACCCATAGCACGGGATTTGACGCTAACGGCACATCCTTTTTCATCCAGCGTAAAGTAAGGTTCATCGGACTCGATCCGGGGTACGCCGCGTTGTATCTTCCTGCGTTTCAGTATATCGGAAAGATTTTTCATTTCATGTAAAACTTTGACGGTTTCAGCGTATTTATTAACAATTTTACGGTCAGCCGTACCGTCAAGGATGGAGTTTACTTCGTTGTATATACCGCGCAATTTGGAATTGATAACGGTTTTACAAAATTTATAATCTACCGTATTACCGTTTTCGTCTAATGTTATAAGCGCAGAAAATGTTAGCTTGTCCTCGCCGGGGTTCAATGAACATAAATCTTCGGAAAGTACCTGCGGCAGCATAGGAATAACACCGCCCGGAAAATATACGCTTGTTCCGCGTAAAAAGGCTTCTTTGTCCGTGGCTGACAAGAACTTGACATAGTGTGAAACATCCGCAATATGCACACCCAGCTTATACAAACCATTTTCTTTTGTCAGGGAAACAGCATCATCCAGATCTTTAGCATCCTCGCCATCGATGGTGAAAATAATTTCGTTGCGAAAATCAATCCGTTCACCGGGATCGGGCGGATTCTTACGCAGCATTTCGCAGTGTTCTAATATTTTTGTATGAAATTTTACAGGAATACCTTCCAGCCTGATAAGAGCTTCTGCCATTGAGGAGGCAGTACCGGAAGCCCCTAAAATTTCGGTTATTTCACATTTATGTTCGTAATGCCGCGACCCCCGGCTTGTGACCTTGGCAATAACAAGATCACCTGGAGTTATGCGTCTGTTTGAGAGCGCAGAACTATTGACCGGGGATTTCTCTAAAAAAACAGGATGAGTAGATATAGAGGAGGAAACCACCGCCGGAGCGGCGGCTTGACGGTTATAACTTATATGCCCTTTGTAGTCGGCATAATCAAAAATCCCGGTAAATATCGACGGACCTTCCCGGAATATCGAAAAAACCTTTGCGGTTTTCCGGTTATTTCCGCCTGCCGGAGTATGCTGGCGGGTATAGGTTTTTTTCCGGTTATTATGATTCGGCTGTTTGCGTTTATCAGCATCAAAAACAGACAGCATAACGCTGTCCCCAAGCATCGCACCATTCAAATTTCTTCCGTGAATAAAAAACTGTCCGCCGTCCGCCGAAGAAGAGGCGACCGCGGAGGTAGTTTTTGCTTTTATTATTTTAGCCGGAATAAGACCGGTTTTGCGCAACGAATAATATATACCGTCCTTTAATGCGATTTTGCCGCAATAAACACTCTCGCTGAGGATACGCGGTAACTCGCCTTTTTTCAGTTTTATACTTCGTTTGAGTACGCTCTTTGTTACACCTTTAACTCCGCCGCGCTCTAAAACCGTATATATTTTTTTGTTAATATCCATTTAGTGCCAATTTTCAGATCCTGTCTTTTAAGTTTTTATCCGCCGTAAAAAGCGTTCAGCAAAAACGCAGTTACATTTGCTTCTTCGCCGCCACCGCCGTCGGTTACACGAAAAATCCTGTAGCCTATGCTTACCGCTATCGTCAGTACGAAAAAAATGACCGAAACGATTTTAGTTATTCTTGCCAAGGATGCTTCGCGGGTCTTAGGCTTGTTCTTCCCAAAATATGAATCGCTCCCGCCGCCGGTGATTGCCGAGGACATCCCTTGCTGTTTGCTTTCTTGTAAGATAACCGAAACAATAATTATTATTCCCGAAATCAAAAGAAGTATACCGCTGATAATTTCAAATAAACCCATAAAAATACACGCGCCTTTCAAGAATGTATAATAAACATAAATACCCGATTTTGTAATCGTCTACTCATTCTATCACAGCTGGGTATTTTTTGCAAGTGTTTTTATTCATTATTTTTTTCATCTTCGGTTGTAACTTTAATTGTCCGGTTTTCTGATTCATGTTTTTATGTGTTTTTGGACAGGGATATGAATTTTATGAAAAATCAGGATCACGTCCGTTCGGGACAACGCAAACATAAATACGGCCGCGAGGAAAAACAAGCTCGGAACCGTCTGATTGCGTATAAATAATTGGTTCCCTAAGACCGCTGCGGCTCCAGAGGATCGGAATATATTCGCCCCCGGCGGCATACCAGCCCTTGCCGCTTGTTTGGAGATTGACTTCGGAATGTCCTTTTGATGTCCCCATAGAACTAATATCGGTTTGGATAACAACAAGACTTGTCACTTCAACCGGTTTGTTGTCGGCGGAACCGTCCTTCATCACATCGCCGTATTGGGATACAGTATATAATTTCGTATCAGGATCATACGCAAAACCGGTGGTTTTTGCACCGCTGACAGTTACGTTTATATCAACAGCGGGAGTTGCATCGGTCAATGCGGATTCTGCGGTAAATTTTTGGGGAGGGGTAAAATTTTCCTCAAGTTCTGTGCGTGTTCTTTGGTTGAAAATTTCACGGGCACTTTTTCCGTCGGTTACCATAGTATGCTCCAAATGGTACCCGGCGGCACGCCTGTCTTGGTCGCGCCAGAAATGCTCTGGGGACTGGCGTTGGGCATCGATAGAATCCATTTCCCATCTTCCGAGTTCCTCCCTGGCGAACCTGCTGGCACCTGCGTGAATTAAAACAGCGTCATGCGATAATGCCGTTTCAAGAAAACAAGTGCGTGTAGAGCGAATAGATCCGATAAGCGGTACATCGTTTATATTTTGATACAGTCCCAAAATCCGGGTGATGCCGCCCTCCGTTTGGATTTCATATAATATGTCGGCACGGCTCACACCAAGCAGGGGCATAGCTTCTTTCAGGTTATTGTGCATAACAGCAATAGGGCGAAGCCGCATGAGTTCGGCGGAACCCAGCTCCAATCCGGTGAGCGGATTCGGGAATTCGATAACCTCCGGAACCGGTATTTGCGGCGGTGTTGGAATCGGTTCGCTTTGAGAAATAGGAACACCGCAGCTTGCGATTATGCAAGTTAAGCAAACGAGCACTGTCCACAACCTTAATTTTCTAGCCATTCCGGAAAAAACCTCCCTGTTGAAACTTGTATATCAATGTGTTATACTTAATATACCACAAAATTCTATAAATTACAACAAGGAGAATAGAATGATATTAAATTTCAAAAAAATGGTTTTACTTGTTGCAAATATTGTTATACTGCTGTTGATCCTTTTTCTGTTACATCAAAACATATCCGCATCGGTGATTACATATTCATTGAAAACAGCTGATAAAAACGGTTCCTTTACGGATACAGGCGCAACCTTTAACGATTTCGGATCAGCACTTACCGCTTTGAACCGGTCAACTAATCAGAACAGCGTTATTGTGCGGGACAACAAAAATACCGTAGCGGCAATGAAACGGGGTATCGCCGTTACCGCCGGCTATTTGCAAAATAATTCTACCGTGACCTTCATTGACCGTGTGGGAGGTCAGCCTCAATACACGCAAAATAACCGTATGATGTGGTACTATGGAACCGAAAGCGAAGCGCGGGTAAAAGTGGGAATTTCAGGACTTATAAACTATCTTCCGCTGAATCAGGTTCGTCTTATTCCGGATGCTTTTTTATCGCCGGGAGCAACGGGCAGCTTTGCGCAAAAATATGATATGGGTTATTATTCTCGCAACAGCTCGGGTGACATGGTTCATAATGTTTCGATTTTCAACGAGGGTGACGGCAGCACGCAATTTGATGCTAGAGAGAATGTCAGCTTTTCAAGCTTTATCGTGGATAAAGCACCGTCCTTTATGAAAAATAATGTGCGGTATTACAGCCATGACGGGATAAATTTTTTTACTAATATGTATCTTACACAAAACAGCAGAGCAGGTACATTTTATCCTTATTTTAAGGTGCTCCCGTTCAGGAGCAGAACCTCCTACACTGCCGGGCAGTTGGATTCATACATAAAACATACCAACACAACGATAAACCCTTCTGTGCAAAGCAAACTGCTTAACTCAGGGAACGCGCTGATAAATGCGCAAAATAAACACGGCGTAAACGCCCTTTTAGAGCTGGCTTTTGCCAATCTGGAAAGTGCTTACGGAAAGAGCGGATTCGCGGTCAGCCGCAATAATTTATTTGGGATAAACGCGGTAGATTCCGACCCCTCGAGAGCCAGCTATTTTAACTCTGTGACCGATTGCATAAACCAGCATACAGGCATTTGGCTGAGCAGAGGATATTTTAACGCGGGGGCTTTTACGGATAGTTCGTTAAACAAGTCCGTATACACTTTCGGCGGCACGGATTGGAGCGGCAATATCGGTGACGGAAGATATTTCGGAACAAACGCGGGAAATAAAGCGAACGGTATAAATGTCAGGTACGCATCCGACCCGTATCACGGCGAAAAAGTAGCGGGGCTAGCGTATCTCGCAGATAAGTTTTTAGGCGGCAGAGATTACGGCAGATATACCATTGCCGTTACAAAAAGACCGGCGGATGTTTTTGTTTCCGGCAAAACAAGTTCGTGGAAGCTTTACAACATATCTACCCGGGATTCAAAAGAACCCGCAGGTTTGCCGATACTTATTTTGCGTGAAAACGGGAGTTTCTACAGAGTACAGTCGGATATGCCGGTTGTGCCGGTCGTCACACCCGGCGGAACATCAAAAAAAATCGCCTTAGCTTTTG
>WRKL01000069.1 GCA_009778115.1 Oscillospiraceae bacterium
ACAGTCAATTTTCAGCCGTTTTGCCTTGCTGTATTCGGTAAATAACTTTTCTCCCGCACCGATAACAGCCGGAATACTCAGCTCCCCAGCCCGTATCGCCATATGCGAGTTTACTCCGCCGTATGCGGTGATAAATCCCAGAATATTGTGCGAAAATATCCAGTCATAACCCGGATCTGCCGATCTGACAAGCAGAACTTTATTATTTATATCAATTCCCGGACGCTCCAGTGCAACAATGTCGCCTTCGACAGATTTCATTGTAATAAAGTTAGGCGTATCAACCGGTTGAAAAAAACCGTAAATATCTTCGCCGCTGAGTATTACCGGGGGCAGCGTCAGCGACAGGGCGTGGCTGTATTTCAGCTTCCCGCTCTCAATGGAAGCGCAAAGCGTATCCTTTACATCATCGGCTGACGAATACAGCTTATTGATAACAGAAACATCCATATATGACATTTCTTCTTTAGTGTAACCATAATCCTCGCCTAATCGGGCGATAAGCTCTATGGCATCGGACAGATTTTTTGAAAATATGAATTTCGAATATTCCCGCCCCTCTATTCCGGCTTTGATAAACTTAAACAGCGAAAGGGCATTGTCGCTGTAACCGTGCCGCTGCATTTCGTCCTCAATTGCCTGATATTGTTTCAGCGTCAGCGAAAACGGCTCTTTTTCATTACTTGCCTCACCGGTGGCTTGACCTCCAAAATACAGCTCGTGAGCGTCGTCATAACGGGGTGAATTTTTGTCATATGTGCCGGGGCGCAGGTGCCCATATTTTTTAATAAAACCCTCATGTGACAGAAACGCCTTGTCCGCCGCCATTTCCGAACTCACGGTATTAAGCTCTCTCATATAATTTTCGTAATCTGTTTGCGAGATTATTCCTATACTTATCATGGATTTTAACAATTGCACCGCTATAAACCCTGCCCTTGCTAGCCCCGCAAAAGGCAATGTGCCGTATCTTGAGCAATCTTCCAGCAGCCAATATATTTTTGATACTGTGTCAAGGCCGCTGCTGATAATTTCTTTTCTGCGCTGTTTAAGTATTTCTATGCGATTTGTGTCGGAAATCCATAACCCGTCTTTTGTGTTAATGATATTATCCGTTAATTTAAGCAGCGATTTTTTAAGGGTATCGCGCTGATCCGTTGAAAAACCGTAGTTTTCAAGTATTTTGATCCTCTCCGGCAGATCGAATGTATAACACGAAAAAATAATATCAAATTCGACCTTATCATGCTTGCTAGGTTGGTTTTCTAGGCTGTCAAGATAATAATCCGCGAGCTTCGCGCTTAGATTTTCGTCAATATCCTTTGGTATAAAAGAGTTAAAGCTGACTCTTGCGTCAATGTATGGCATTCCCGCAAAATCGATTATAAGCGGAAAGCTGCGTAAATTTTTATAACCGTAATTATTGCGTTGATATGCCCATGTTCCGTCCGTAACAAGGCGCTTATACAGCGACAACGCAAGGGGTTTCGGGCGTATTCCGATAATTTCCGCCGGATTCCAGTCCGGCATAATGCCGTAAATAGTCCTTTTCCCGTAAAGATACGGTTTACTTTCAAGGTTTAGGGAAATTTTGTCATGGATACGCTTTAGTATCGCCGTTTGCTTTTCAATATCCACAATTTTACTTTTCAGGATCAGCGGCCTTACCTGCAGAATATATACGCCTCCGCCCCGGTCGACCGCGAACTCAATATCAATAGCCGGGTTTGCAAACAGGCCCTCGAGTTCGCGCGCCGCTTGAATAATGGGCGCCAGCTTCTCATTTTCGCATTTTGCGTTCTTGAACTGATAAAATGTCTTCAGCATAACCCCGCCGCCGGAAGTTACGGATGATGTGGAGTTTGTTTCATCATCATAATTGATTACGTAGTAGTTTCCGCAAGTATTCGGACATACGGTGAAAACGACCCCGCTTAACATAACATCCGTCAGCATAGGCTGGATAAATATGATATCCTCGCCGTTGCCACCGAAAGAATCCGCGACCTTTTCAATCGAATTTATCAGATTTTCGGCGCGCACATTAGGTACGGACAAAAACTTTCCCGCAAGTGACTCATCCGCGCTGTCTTCATGTAATGAAGATGAGCGCACAATATATCTCACATCGCCCAGATGCCTGATTACTTCGTCCGCGACCTTGCTTGGAAATCTTTCAAACTCACGCACAGTGAAGCTGTATTGAGGCAGGATTTTCCCGACTTTCAATACAGATTCAAGCATTTTCAGAGTTTCGGATTTGGTTTTGAAAGTATACATACCGCCCGCCTGTTACTTGTCCATTATTTTTTATCGCGCAGTATTCTTTCTATACACTCTGTAATCGATATACTGCCATTATTTTCTATAATAATATCGGGATTTTTTGGTTTTTCGGCTTTTATGTCCAAACCGATCAGGTTGTTCGATGTTCCTTTTCCGTAATCGCTGTACAATCCCTTTTGATCTCTTTTTTTCAATATTTCAAAAGGGACGTCCAAAAATATTTCGGTATAACCGGGAATATTCTCTCTGTTCCACTCGTGTATTTCGTGAAACATTGAAATCGTGCAGATGATGACATTCAGGCCCTGCTCGGAAAGCATTTTGCATAGTTTTGAATAACGCATGGCGCATTTCCTTCGGTCTTCCGCGCTGTAACCCAAGTCTCCTCCGAATACTTCCCGCAGCTCGTCCCCGTCTAATAATACGGTGTTTGGCTGCTCGGGCTTGATTTTCTCATACAAGGCCTTTCCAACCGCCGTTTTTCCCGCCCCCGAAAGACCTGTTATCCAATATACCTTATTCATTCGCCGTCGTCCCATATCTAAAATAACTTTATGCCCGTTGCTTCCTGGTGTACCTCCAAGAAAGGAAATCCAACGTCAAAATCGGAATCCTCATGCTCATACATCCAAAAGTCCCGGGTGCACTTAATGCCGTTTTGCTCAAGGTATTCGTATAAATCGATAACTGTGCAGCTTGCTGCCCCAAGCGGCGGCGTTTCTTTGCTGCGGTATGACACAATGCCCCTCCTGGGTAAAGTGCCTGGATTCATAGTTTTGATAATTATGTCAATTGGATATTTATACATTTGCGAGGGTTCGATTACTTCTATTCCCAGTTTTCCGGCTATACAGTCGGAGTCAGCATCTATTATGTATTTTACCTTTCTGCACAACTCAAGCCCTATCTTTATCAGAAGCTTGAAGCTTGTTTCCCCGCCGGTATATATTGCGATCCCTGAATCCTCATCAAAATCCTCGAAAAGCTTTCTTATGAGTCTTGTTTTTTCCTCCTCATACTTACCATTGCGGTTGAAATATCTTTCAAGGATTTTGTAGGTATATCGCGAGTACTTGAATTTTTCCTCTTTGTCTATATCTACCCTGCCTGTTCCGGCTAACTCCCGAAGACGCTCAACCCTTTCGGGATCAAACAAAACACCGTCGTTTACATGCTTATGAAAGTATTCCACCCCGTGATTGTGGCGCAGATAGATATCCTCTTGCGTAATGACTCCGCGAAAACCTATAAGGACCTCAGGTTTATAAGCATTTGAGTTTGCGAGAGCTGTTCCTATATGTAAAAAATTGTAATAATCAACATCTTGAATATCCAGTTTATTTCTGAAAAGAGTATTGTAATCAAATCCTTCAGGGTCAGTAATATAATTGACCAACTTATCAAAGTTTATATTTCCAAACATCCTTTGCTCAGTTCCTGTCGGAATGTCTTTCCCCTGAATTTTTAATGTAATATGAAACCTCCCGTATTTTGTGACGCCATGATCGCTCATATAAATTTTCACCGCCGACTCGGGTAGTAATGATGAATAAAATTCGAGCTGTTTGTCTAAATACTTAAAGCTTGTCTCTTTTTGCGTCATTATTTCAATAGCGTTTGTGTTGTTTTTAGAGTAATAGTTATTATCTATGTCAACACTTAAAAAAGGATTGTGGGTTTCCCAGAAAGAGTGAGCAAAACATAGTTTAGGATTATCTGAATTTATAATATCATTAATGCTATTCCAATACTTTGTTGACGCCGGCGTCTGTTTGACACAACTTTCTTTACCTTTTAACCCCTGATCGATATACGGCGAGTGCCCATAATATGTAAAATCAATATTCGCTGCTTCCAAAGTCTTTAGTAAACCACTGTTTTCTTTTGTAATAGTTGGTATCTTAAACGACATATCGTCAACAACCCTAAGACCCAAAAAAACGGTTCTTAAAGTGGGATGAGTGTAGGGAGTCATCGCGTAAGCGTTTTCAAAAGTTAAGGCGTTTCCGGATACACCCGATAAAAACGGCATACATTCGTCATCGCCGTATTCAAGAGCATCGATCCAGAAAACAAAAATATCCCCTTTTTTTCTTTGTGACGCTATTTCCTTTATTTTGTCAATAAGCGCCGCTGTCTCTTTCCATGCGCCGCTATAGTCAACTAAGTCGCCGTCGAAGTCTGAATAATAACTATCTATATATTCCTTAGCGGAAACAAAATCCCTTATATAAAATAGTTTGAAAATCACCCTTTCTGCATACGTTTTCCTTAAATCCTGATTATCCGAGTCTGCTAATTTTCTTTTGTCAAGGATTATATCGTGATACAGGGAATAGTCTGAAAAATCAAAAGTCT
>WRKL01000070.1 GCA_009778115.1 Oscillospiraceae bacterium
TGGATATGATTAACCAGATTTTTGCCGGCGTGCCATGCGATTATATCGGCGACGATCTTGTTAACGGTATGTGCTCCAAGGCTTCCGCCTGCTGAATAAATCAACGGTTTTTCATCCAGTCCCAGCCGTATTCTTGCTTTTTGTCCGGAGGTATATATTAAACTTTCCCGAATCGGGTTTCCGGTAACGATAGGGGGATTCCGGGTTTTCAATAAGTTTGCGGCTTGGGTATTGGCGACAAAAACCCTGTCTGCTTTTTTTGCCAACGCCTTGTTTGTGATGCCGGGGAAAGCGTTTTGCTCATGTATAGCGGTTTTTACCCCCATCTTCATTCCGTGTTTTAATATAGGGTATGTTATATATCCGCCGGTTCCGAAAATTAAATTCGGCTGGAAATTCCGTATGATCTCCTTTGCTCTACCCGAGGCGCGGGCAAGCACTTTTAAAGAATTGATGTTTCGGATCACGCCTTTTATGCTGAGTTTCCGGCTTAATCCCTCGACTACGATAGGGACAAAATCAAAACCAGCCGCTCCGACCAGTTTTTCTTCCATACTATCCGGAGCCCCTACGAACAAAATTTTCGCTGTCGTGGATTTATCCTTAAATTTTTCCGCAACCACCAGCGCCGGGTTAATATGCCCCGCTGTTCCGCCGCAAACAAACAATATCCGCAATTATTTTCACCCCTTAATTTCCATATTAGCCCGTCTTGAAATGTTTAATACTATCCCTATTTGCGCAAGCTGCATCATCAATGCTGTTCCGCCGTAACTGAAGAAAGGTAAGCTTATTCCGGTATTGGGCACGGTGTTGGTCACAACCGCAATATTCAGCAAGGCCTGTATTCCGATTTGCCCGGTTATACCCACAGCCATCATCATGCCGAATTTATCCGGAGCTTTGGAGGCTATCACAAAACCCCGATACACAAAAAGCGCGAAAAGTATTATTATTATCGCCGCTCCGATAAAGCCTAATTCTTCGCATACCACCGAAAAAATAAAATCGTTTTGCGGCTCGGGCAAATATAGAAACTTTTGGTTTGAACCGCCGAGTCCGACACCCAGCAATCCCCCCGATCCTATAGTCAGCAAAGATTGATAGGTTTGATGCGTAGAATTTGAGGTATCCGAAAAAGGATCGATCCAGCCGCTGAGCCTTTCCTGTACATAACCTACTCCAAGTATAGTGACAAGCCCGATGACCGCTACTGCCGCAACAGCGATCGCAAGCAGGAAATACCGGTATTTTGTACCGCCGACAAACATCATCAGAAATCCGATCGCCATAATCAGCACCGTACCCGAAAGGTGTGTTTGCATCATCATTAGCACGGAAACTATACCTATGAAAAAAACAAAAGGAAGCACACCGTACGAAAAAGTCGGCATTTTTTTATAATTTTTTGAGATTAAAAAAGCAAAGAGAAGAATTATCGCGAATTTCGCCACTTCGGATGGCTGAAAATTTATCGGCCCTATAGATATCCAACGCCGCGCATTGTTCAGCGGCGGCATAAAAAGCACGATTATCAGCATAATTACCGATACCGCAAAAGTAATAAATGCAAGCTTTTTGAATATTTGATAGTTTATAAAGGTAAATATTATCATCAGAACCAAGCCTAATCCTGCCCATATTGCCTGACGCTGTATAAAATGGAAAGAATTACCGTCCCTGTAATGTTGCGCGTAATAATATCCCGCGGAAAAAAGCATTATCAAACCGATTGTCAGCAAAATAAGGGTAAGCAAAAAGAACGTCGCATCTATCCGTCCGTGCTTTTTAGATCCGGCTGATTTTTCCAGTCCGGCGATTTCAGAATTATTATTATCAAATGTCATACCGGGCAAGAAAATCATCTCCTGTTAAAAACTTTAGGATACCGCAAAAACGACCGACAACACGGCGATACCGCCGAAAATTACAGCTATCGCAGAAAAAGTCAAAACTATTTTAGTTTCGCTCCAGCCCTTCATTTCGTAATGATGATGGATCGGGCTCATTTTGAAAATACGCTTGCCGGTTGTTTTGAAACTGATAACCTGTAAAACCACGGACATGGCTTCTATTATATAGATTACCCCAACCAGTGCCAATATGACGGGACGCCGGCATATAAAACCCAGCGCTACCACCGCGCCGCCAAGAAACATCGAACCTACATCGCCCATAATAACCTTAGCCGGATAGAAGTTCCATGCCAAAAATCCCAAACAACCCCCGGCGAGAGCCGTAGCGAAAATACCCGCGCCGCTGTACTGTAAAATTGCGCTTATGATCATAAAAGAAACGGCTGCCGCAAAAGTGACCGAACCCGCCAGTCCGTCGATCCCGTCGGTTATATTAACAGCATTGACCAAAAAATATATTGCGATGACCATCATCGGATAATATAAAATACCTAAATCCCACTGTCCGGCAAAAGGAATGTCAACGAGCGTATCCCCGCTGTCCGTATGATACATTATGAACATATAAACAATGGCGATAAGTATTTGCATAACGGTTTTATGACGAGCCTTTAACCCTAAATTACGCTTCTTTACCACACTGATATAGTCGTCCATGAATCCGACAAAAGCGAACATCAAAGAAAGCCCGACACCGGCGACCAGACGCGCTGTATCGTTTTCGGTCATGCTCCAGGCTCCTTCAGGGCGAACCGCTGTAAACGTCAGATACCCGGCGAAAACCGCCGCAATCGTTCCGGCGATAAACATCAATCCGCCCATGGTGGGGATCCCTTGTTTGTGTTTATGCCAGGTAGGGCCTATATCTTTTATAGTCTGCCCGAATTTTACCTTGCGTAAAAAGGGAACAAGCGCGAACCCCGACAGCGCGGTAACGGCAAAAGCGGTAATTGCGGTAACAATGATAATTATAGCATTCATATTTTATCCCCGTATAAATTATGTAGATTGAAAAATCGTATTTTTTGAACTTTATAATTTTATCCGTAATAACGGTATGATTTCTTCAAATTTCATGTATCTGCTTGCCTTGAACAGGACGGTATCGGAGGGTAAAAGCGTTTGATTCAGGAAGTTTGCCGTTTCCTCATGTGTTGCGAACCAATAGGACTGCATACCGTTTTTTGATCCGCTTTCGGCGATAAACTTTGCCCGTTCACCATTGCAAACAAGGATTTCAACCCCGGCTTCTGCCGCTTTTTCCCCTGCTTGCAAATGCGCCTGTTCGGTTCTTGCCCCAAGTTCCATCATATCACCTAAAACTGCAATTTTGCGCCCTTGTGCAACGATCGTTAATACTTCGAGGGCAGCTCTTAGACTATCAGGGCTGGCGTTATAACAATCGTCAATTATGGTTACACCTTTATTTACGGATATGTCCAAACGGGATTTTTCGCCGCGAAAATTAAGTAAAGCACAAACGGCGCGTTCCGGTTTTACGCCCAGCACAACAGCGGCGGAAAAGGCAGCGAGAGCGTTATAAATATTATGCTCACCTGAGACCGGAAGAACCGTGTCATAACGTTTACCGTCATACAGCAGGTCAAAACGCGTACTCCACAGATGTTGGTTTTTTGATTCGTTTGAAGTTTTGATATTTTCGAATTTGATATTTTCGGCGCGGACTTCGCAAACCGAAAGATTTTTTATTCCGTAAAATATAACGGGATGTCCTTTTGGATCTGCGCTTATCAGTTTGTCGTCATCTCCGTTCAATACCAGCGGGGATGTGGCTGCCATTCCGTCAATTATTTCCATTTTAGCCTTTAATATGCCGTCGCGGCTACCCAGGTTTTCGATATGGCTTATTCCTATGTTAGTGATAATTCCGACATCGGGAAGAGCGATTTTGGATAAACGGCTTATTTCGCCGGAATTAGACATACCCATTTCGATAACCGCGGCCTCGTGCTCTTTTTCCAATCTCAGCAATGTAGAGGGTAAGCCTATTTCGTTGTTATAATTCCCCTCGGTTTTGAGGGTCTTATACCGGCTTTGCAGTACGGCGGCGAGCATCTCTTTAACACTGGTTTTCCCGGTGCTTCCCGTTATCCCGGCGATTTTTATATCGAACAGCTTGCGGTAATACCGCGCGAGATCCGCCAGCGCGGTTCGGGTGTCCTGCACATATATGACGGGCGACGTTTCCGGTAAATCTGATAGATCCGGTAAATCCGACGAAGACATAGCCAGCGCCGCACCCAGCTTAAAAGCTTGCGGTACAAACGCATTTCCGTCAAAATTTTCGCCCGGCAGGCCTATAAAAAACGCTCCGGATTTCATATTACGGGTATCCATGCACACACCAGAGATACTCATATCAGGATCAATGACCGCTTTGGGGTTTAATTTACCGCCAACAGCAGAAATAATATCATGAACATTTAAAGGCAGTATAATTATCCCCCCTTTTTTTATTTGTTAAAAACAGAGACTGTTCTCATATCAGATTTTTTAACGCTTGTGCCGAAATTTCAC
>WRKL01000071.1 GCA_009778115.1 Oscillospiraceae bacterium
AAAGTATATGTATATCATCATATCCTAACGAGAGTATTTTCATAACTTCGGAGGTTTCGTCCGCCGCAAAAAAACGTACCTCGTTTTGATACCATATATCCACTGCGTTCTCGATAGTGATCCCGTAACCGTTCATCTTCACAACCGCGATTATAGGAACTTTTATATGTTCTTTCAAGGTTTTTATGTTTTTCGTCATATCTCCGGCGTTGATCGTCATTCTGGTTTGCATAAGTTTTTACATCCTTTTTAAAACAAACGAGCATCTGTAGTCTGTATAAGCGCCTGTAGAAAATTGTTCCGCAGGCGAATTCCGTTGTTTTAGCCTTGTTTTTTTCTCAGTTTTTGTATGATATTCATAATTCTATACATAAACGGGTTGAACACCATTTCGAGTTCACCGATATATTCTATAGTTTCGCCGGAAAAACCGCGTTTGAACTTATATAGCCCGTACAGCGGGTTGCTCGGATCGTCATCCCCTGATATCCCCATAAAGTCGTATGTTTCACACTTTTTTTCTATCGCCCATTTTATCATTTCCCATTGCAGGAGATAATTCGGCATAGTATTACGGTTTTGGTTCGAACTTGCACCGTAAAGATAATATACCGTATTTTTAAAATAAATTGCGATAGTTCCCGCTATGATCCTCCCGTCCAGTTCGGCGATATAAAGCCGAAGATTTTCGGGCGCCATAATTTTATACATATCCCGGAAATACTCCGGGGTGCGAACCGCGAAATTATCACGTTTTGCCGTTTCTTTTAATATCTCATAAAAACATGGAATATCATCGTATCCGCCGACACGGACGGTCACGCCCTTGCGCGACGACAATCTGATATTATATCTGGTTTTTGAATGAAATTTTTCAAAAACATCTTCGGGGGTTTTGTCTTTTATGTTTAATATATAAACAAACTTTGGTTGTACTCCGCCGAAATCCTTACCTGTGTCAATTATTTCAAAACCCGCTTTTTCGGCATTTCCAATAAACTCCGCATCCCGCGCATTAATGGCGGGATCCGCTTTAAACACCAGGGATTTTTTTCTTTTTGCCAACTCTTTAAGCCCTTGTTTCAGATCATTTATCGCTTTATATTTCCCGGGTAAAAACAACGGGCCTCTCGGCGAGTACAAAAATGTGAACGGACTAAAGGGCAGCTTGCGCGATAATACCAGCATTCCGGCGGTTATTTTTGCGGAATCATCACGGCTCACTATAATATCCCGTGTCCAGCCGCCTTGCGCTTTTACATCCGCCCACATTACGGTTTGCAAAAAACTGCAAAACGGAAGTGCGGATAAAAACTCATTATATTCATGGTAAGTGTCTTCACATAAAATTTCGTACACTTTTATATATTTCTCCTGTCAATGTTTGAATTTATCAATCTTCATCTTCATATCTTGTTTCCATTGAAGTAAACAATGTATATTTATTGATCCAATTAAAGTTGACCGTTCCCGTCGCGCCGTGACGGTTTTTGCGGATTATACATTCAACAATATCCGGACTGGCGGTTTGCGGATTATAATCTACATCCCTATACAAAAACATTACAATATCCGCATCCTGTTCAATCGAGCCGGATTCCCTTAAATCCGAAAGCATAGGGCGATGCTCCTTGCGTTTTTCAGTTTCGCGGGAAAGCTGACTTAGCAAAATTACGGGAACGTTTAATTCTTTCGCCATAATTTTCAGATTGCGGGTTATTGCGGACACTTCCTGTACCCTGTTTTCAATTCGCCGTGTACTGCTCATCAATTGCAAATAATCAATTATTATTATTCCCAAATCATTAAGCCGCCGCGCTCTGGATTTTATATCCGATACGGTAATGGAAGCGGTATCATCAAAATACATATTCATACCGCAAAGACTGCTTGCCGCACGGGAAAGCGGTTCCCAATCTGCCGGCTTCACATCACCTTTTTTAAATTTGTAAGCATCCACTCTCGCTTCGCTTGCCAGCAATCTTTCCGCGAGCTGTTCCTTAGACATTTCCAGCGAAAAAAAGGTAACAGCCTTGTTGGTATGCCGCGCCGCATTCGCTGCGATATTAAGCGCGAAACTACTCTTGCCTACCGAAGGCCGCGCCGCTATCAGCACAAGGTCGGACGGATTGAGCCCGGTTATTATTGCATCAAGATGTGAAAAGCCTGTCATAATGTAAGGTTTTTCCTTGTCCTTTTCATCCAACGAGTGCATTCTGGCGAGATTGTCATAAACCAGCGGAATAATGTCGCCCAGTTTGGTAAGACGGCTCTTTTCGGCATCCCCTCGTATCTCATACATCTCCTGTTCCGCCGTTTCGAGTATCAAACGGGAATTAGCGGCCGTTGAGGAAGCCGCATCATTTATCCTGCGCGACAATATAATCAATCTGCGTAAATTATATTTATCCGCCATGATTTTGCAATAGTCTTCAATATTTGAAACCGTGGGAACCATATCCATTAAACGCGCCAGATACAATTTTGCGCTTTCACCCTGCCCGAAAATCCCCAGTTTTTCCACCTGTTCTAAAACCGTGACATAATCTATGGACGAACCCAGTAAAAACATCGAAGACATCGCCGAAAATATTTGCTTGTGTATGTCGCGGTAAAAGTAATCGGATTTTTTTATATATTCGTTGACAACGTTAAAAATGTCCGGATCGACTAAGATCGAGCCTAACACGGACTGTTCCGCTTCCTGCGAATATGGAAGCAGTTCGAGATTTTCGACAGACGCATCATATTCCATGAAGCATATCCTCTCTTCCCGGACATTTTTTATTTCTAAAAAGCATTGATAGTGCGCAAGACACTATACATTACCATAAAAGACGTACCGCTCTTTTTAGGTTTAAAATGAAATTTCGTGGGCTATATCGTATAAATCGTTTGAAAATTCTCTCTTCATTTCCAACGCTTCAGCAATATCATGATCAACAATTTCTCCCCGGTCAAATCCTACAACACGGTTTCCTATTCCCTTATCTATCAGACATGCGGCATGATACCCCAACTGACTTGCGGCAACACGGTCTTTCACCGTCGGATTGCCGCCGCGCTGAACATGACCTAAAATTGTTGTACGCGCTTCTACACCGCCGAATTCTTCGATCATTCGTGCCATCGTATGCACGTCACCGATTCCTTCGGTAATCATAATAATGAAATGCTGTTTTCCGTGTTCCAGCGTAGACTGTATTTTTTTTATAACTTCCTTGATATTAAGTTTTCCTTCGGGTACAATTATATATTCCGCACCGCACGAAATTCCTGCTTGAAGCGCAATATAACCCGCTCTTCGGCCCATTACTTCAATAATACTGCAACGGTTGTGGGATTGTGTGGTATCTCTCAGCTTGTCCACCATTTGCGCCACGGTATTTATAGCGGTATCAAAACCTATAGAATAGTCGGTGCAAGCGATATCATTGTCGATCGTGCCCGGAATTGCAATACAGGGTATACCGCGTTCCGAAAGATCCCTTGCGCCGCGGAAAGAACCGTCGCCACCGATAACCACAATACCGTCAATACCATGCTCTATACATTGCTGCTTTGCTTTTTGCAATCCCTCTTCTTCTTTGAATTCGGGACAACGCGCCGTATACAATATAGTACCGCCACGTTGGATTATACCCGAAACCATGCGTTTGCCTATTTGCTTAATATCGCCGTTGATCAAACCGTTAAATCCTCTGTATATCCCGTAAACTTCGTGCCCCAGTTTTATCGACATTCGCGTGACCGCACGGATCGCCGCGTTCATGCCCGGCGCATCGCCGCCGCTTGTAAGTACCCCTATTCGTTTTACAGCCGACATAATAAATACCCTTTCCTTTCACTTATTAAGTATTAATTGTATTGTAACGCTAATATGTGATAAAGTCAAGACAACTCCGCAACAACTCACCTAATCTCAGCTAATGAGGGTTAACGGCTTTCGCTTTAGGTTTGCCGGGAATATATTTTGTATTTACAGTATTTACAGTATTTTAAAGCCCGTCTAAAAATCTGTCTATAACCAGTTGTCTGAATTGCGGCGATAGTGTAGCAAAATACGCCGTAAATCCGGTCACCCGAACGACAAGATCGGGGTAAAGTGCCGGATTTTCGTTTGCTGCGAACAATTTCTCTTTGTCCAGCACATTAATATTTATTAGCGTTCCGCCCATGTCAACATGGGTCTTGATAAGATCCAGAACACGATCCACACCGCCCTCGTCCGCTCCCAGCCGCGGATCAAATTCTATCTGAAGCGGACAAGTGTTCCCGTATCCGCACTGGATGCGGGCGACACCCGAAGCTTGTGCAGAGGGAGATCCGTCCGTTCTGAAGCCTGGGTTCGGATTACAGCCATGGGTTACCGGAGTGTACGC
>WRKL01000072.1 GCA_009778115.1 Oscillospiraceae bacterium
ATACCGCTTTCAAGCCCGGTTTTATCGGAAAAAGCGCGTATGAATTCAATGTTTTTTGTATTCTCTGCGTTTGCGATGGCATGAGCAATCATATCTTCGCTCGGCTCAACGCCTATAATTTTATCCGCCGCGTTTTTCCAAACAAGTGTAGATAATCCAGTTCCGCAACCCATATCCACCACCGTTTGCGGGCGGTGTCCGAGATAGCGAGTTAAAACCTTCACCACATATTCCGGGCAAGCAGGACGCGTGTTGTCGTATAAATCCGCAAACCCCTTGAAACGGTCTGCATTTTTATGTGCATCAATCATGGGGGTGCTTCCTTTCAAAATCTTTATATATCAAACTGGGCTGGATACCTTAAATATTGCTTCTGCAAGTTTTTTTGCACCCCCTCTCCATAACACTCTCCAATAATTATTTTTGGGAAAATCAAATTGCACAACACCTGCTTTATCTTTCCCTATAGTCCAATTGTAAGTAAGATTAGTCCATAAAACATTTACCACCGTCTTGACATTCCAAAAAGAACCGCTTTTTGTGATAGTATTTTTAAAACTTGCATACCCAGTAGGGTCGATTCTGTTTACTGGATTAAACTATTTAGATGTCTCCCGAAATAAACTAACATCTTTAGCAGGCATAAAAAATCTGCCCAGATTAAACTACTTAGATGTCTCCCGAAATAAGCTACCATCTTTAGCAGGTATAAAAAATCTGTCCAAGTTAAAAGAGTTAGATGTCTCCCGAAACAGACTAACTTCTTTGACTCCGTTGAAAAATTTGACAAGATTAACGCATCTAAGCGCCTATAACAACAGACTAACTTCTTTAGCGGGTATAGATAAATTAACAAAATTATACCTCTTATCTGTCGGTGGAAACAGGATAACTTCTTTAGCGGGTATAAAAAACCTACCCAGATTAGAATATTTATATATCGGAAACACTAATCTAACTTCTTTAGCGGGTATAAAAAACCTACCCAGATTAAAATATTTATATATCGGAAACACTAATCTAACTTCTTTAGCGGGTATAGGGAATTTACCCGGATTAAAATCGTTGACTGTAATTAAAAATAATAAGCTAACCTCTTTGGCAGGTATAGGGAATTTGCCCGGATTAAAATCGTTGACTGTAATTAAAAATAGTAAGCTAACCTCTTTGGCGGGAATAGAAAACTTGACAAAATTAGAAAAGTTATATGCCAATAATAGGTTAACTTCTTTAGAGGGAATAGAAAATTTGACGAATTTGGAAAGTTTGTACGCACCTTTCAACCACATAGAAAATGCAGATTCGCTGTCAGGTCTGAAAAAATTATTGTGGCTAGATTTAGCAGCTAACAAATTATCCAGACTTCCGGATTTAAGACATCTTACTGATCTAAGCAGCAGCACTTATTTTGACGGCAATCAGTTAACTCGCGAAGAATTAATTGCGAAAATGCCCGTGCATCTTACAAATCACAAAGGTTGGGGCTGGCTTGATGAACAGTTGAAATATGTAGATATGGATAGATATTATTCCAAAGAGTATGAGTGGTAAAAGAATATACCCAATATATTATATTTTAAAATTTGAAAGGATGAAGAAAATGAAAACTAAGTTGAAAATGAGAAAGATGTTAAGCCTGTTTATCACGCTGATAATGCTGGGGACAATGCTTCCTGCTAATTTTGCGTTCGCGGAAATGCCGAACGATCCGAACGAGCCAAACGATCCGGATGAAATGAAATCGTACATCGTAGTAACCGATTCGGACGGCACATTTTCTGATGTCGTGGATATTATCGACGACGACGCCATAACCGAAAACGAACTGCTGGCGGAAAATCTTCCGTTAATACGTCGCGAAGTGGTTTTCGAGGAGGTCTATTGACGTTAATCAATCAGCATCCCGAACATACCGCCTTAACGGAAAAAAGATTATTTTAAAAATGGATATGATGGTGAATGCTGCCTATGTTGAATCAGAAATTAATCTTGATAAATATTTAAAAGAATATTCGGACAAATATTTTATCAATATTAAAAACCACTCAGTTAAAAGGGTTTAAAAGGGTGGTGTTTTATTTAAAAAATAAAACGAGAAGGACCGGACAAAAAATAAAACACTGAAATATTTTAAACCCCCGACCAAAACGGGGGTTTAAAATATCGATATCTGTTTTAGATGATTTTTAATTTGCGTTTTTATTGTTTAAGTCCAGCAGCGCATCTTTCAGCGAAAGGTCTATTCGGCCCTGATCGTCGATTCTGACGACTTTAACCGCAATTTCATCGTCAATACTTACTATGTCCTCAACTTTGTTGACACGCTTGAAATCCAGTTTCGATATATGCACAAGCCCCTCCTTGCCGGGCGCGATTTCTACAAACGCACCGATAGGGATAATACGGGTTACCCGTCCTTTGTAGATTGACCCGACCTCCGGCCCTTTTGCGATAGTTTCAACGATTTCCATTGCACGTTTGATATTTTCGATGTCAACACCCAGAACATATACGTTCCCGTCGTCGGTAACATCAATTTTTACATCACATTCCGCACATATTTTTTGGATAACTTTACCGCCTGTGCCTATAATTTCGCGTATCTTCTCAACGTCTATTTTAGTGTTCATCTGCTTGGGTGCGTGCTTGCTTAGCTCGGTGCGCGGTTTTTCTATCGTCTTAAGCATAACATTATCCAAAATTTCCAACCGTGCTTTACGGGTTTTTTCAAGAGCTTCAGCGATAATATCGGTTGTAAGACCGTCAATTTTTATATCTACCTGAATAGCGGTTATTCCCTTGTGTGTGCCGCCTACCTTAAAGTCCATGTCGCCGAAAAAGTCTTCGAGCCCCTGTATATCCACCATTGTCATAAATCCGTCCGAATCCGTGATAAGACCACAGGATATGCCGGCAACCGGGGATTTTATCGGGACACCGGCATCCATCAACGCCAAAGTCGAACCGCAAATTGCGGCTTGCGAGGTGGAACCGTTTGAGCTTAGAATTTCGGAAACAACCCTTATGGCATAAGGAAATTCGTCTTCGCCGGGAAGCACGGGCAACAAAGCCCGTTCCGCCAAAGCACCGTGTCCGATTTCACGCCTGCCGGGTCCGCGGCTCGGACGGGTTTCACCTACCGAATAGGACGGGAAATTGTAGTGGTGCATATAGCGTTTTGTATCTTCTTCGTCGATACCGTCCAGCATTTGCGCATCCCGGATAGCACCCAGCGTAGCTATAGACAACGCTTGTGTCTGACCTCTTGTGAATATCCCGGAACCGTGCGCCCGCGGGAGCAGTCCGACTTCGGAACGCAACGGACGCATTTCGTCCATTCCCCGCCCATCTACACGTTTTTTGTTCAGCAACCAGTTGCGCACGATGTTTTTTTGCAATTTGTACATACATTCATCTATTTTATGAATTTCATCGGGATATTTTTCGTCCAGTTCTGCATGAACTTCTTTATATACCGGAGCAAGACGTTCTTCGCGCACGTTTTTATCGTCAGTGTCCAGCGCGGCTGAAACCTTATCACGCGCAATGCTTTCCACGGCTTCGTATATATACCCGGGTACGGTGATCGGCTCGAATTTCAGCTTTTCTTTGCCTACTTCGTTTTGGATCATGGCGATAAAGTCTACCATCTTTTTTATTTCGTCATGTCCCGCGGCAATAGCTTTGAGCATAACATCTTCCGGCACTTCGTTAGCGCCCGCTTCGATCATCACGATTTTATCCTTACATCCTGCAATAATAAGATCCAAATCGCTTGCTGCCCGCTGTTTTACATCCGGATTAAGAACAAACTCCCCGTCAACCAATCCGACGGTTACACTTGCGATCAGCCCGTTAAAGGGTATATCTGAAATAGATACCGCTGCCGATGCGCCGATCATAGCAACAACCTCGGGGGAATTATCCACATCCGAGGACAGTGCTGTCATAACAATGCTGACATCGTTACGCATATTCTCCGGAAACAACGGCCGCATAGGACGATCCACTACCCGCGACGTAAGAATAGCGCGTTCGCTGGGACGGGCTTCCCGCCGCATAAACGAACCGGGAATTTTCCCCACGGAATAAAGACGTTCTTCATAATCTACGGATAAGGGGAAATAATCCACTCCCTCACGAGGTTTGTCCGCCATTGCGACATTTACCATCACCACGGTTTCGCCGTAATGCACCCAGCAGGAACCGTTGGCGAGTTCACTGGTTTTGCCGGTTTCGATCATCAATTCGCGTCCGGCAAAATCGGTTTTAAATTGCCTGTAGTTGTTTAACATAATTATATTTATTTTCCTCTCTTATTTCCTGATACACAACTTCGCTATCGTATCGCGAT
>WRKL01000073.1 GCA_009778115.1 Oscillospiraceae bacterium
CTTGAAAATCCGCACACTGGTCAAAGATGCATACAACAAATTTTTGGGAAAATACGATTTTATCCTCGCTCCCATATCACCGGAACCCGCCCGCGAAATTGGCAAAAACACGGCTGATATTGTAACATCTTATATGGGTGACAGATTTACATCCCCCGTCAACCTTGCGGGCCTTCCCGCAATCGCAGCGCCCTGCGGCTTGGATAAATCCGGAATCCCCGTTGGGATCCAGCTTATAGGAAAAGCGTTCTCCGAACCCGAATTGGTAAACACGATGCGAACATATATTTATGAATTAGACCTCCTCGGAAATTAAAACGTGATGCATGAACACAGATGATTTTTCGTCAAACAAGGCAATTTTGACGAGAATATCATGGATATTTGAGGATAAATTAACACCGCGTGTACGTCGCGAAGTGGTTTTCGAAGAGGTCTATTGAATATTGACGGTTAAAAATTTTCAGGAAAGGGACTAAGCTGCGTACCGCGCAGCTTGGCACACGGCGTTATTATATGGATTATGAAGTTGTAATAGGTTTGGAGGTTCATGCGGAACTCTCCACAGAATCCAAGTTTTTATGCGCTTGTACCACCGCTTTTGGTGGCGAGCCGAATACCCATGTCTGCCCCGGCTGCGCGGGTATGCCGGGAACTCTTCCCGTGTTGAACAAGTCCGCTGTCGATTATGCGATCCGCCTGGGGTTAGCATTAGGCTGCTCTATCGCCGAACGATGTGAATTCGATCGTAAAAGTTATTTTTATCCGGATTTGCCAAAAGCTTACCAGGTCACACAGTTCAATTCCCCCGTTTGCAAAGGCGGCACCCTGGAAATAGAAACCCAAAAAGGCAGCAAAACCGTTGGAATAACACAAATCCATATGGAAGAGGATGCCGGGAAGCTTGTACATGACCAGGGCGTTTTTACGCTTGCTGATTTCAACCGCGGAAGTGTTCCCTTGCTGGAAATTGTTTCGCAACCGGATATGGGCAGTGCCGAAGAAGCTGTTGCTTATTTAGAAAAATTGCGTGAGATCCTGCTCTATCTTGATGTGTGTGATTGTAAAATGCAGGAAGGTTCTCTGAGAGCCGATATAAATATGTCCATACGGAAAAAAGGCGAAAAAAAGCTGGGTGTGCGCACCGAAATGAAGAATATGAATTCTTTCAAAGCTATTGAACGCGCTATAAAATTCGAAACACAACGGCAAATATCCACGCTGGAAGAGGGCGGGGTCATAACCCGGCAAACCCTGCGCTGGGATGATGATAAAGGCGAAAATACCCCGTTGCGATCCAAGGAGAACGCGCAGGATTATCGCTATTTTCCCGAACCGGACATACCCGCACTTCAGATCAGCGCAGAATGGATTTCGCGGATAAAGTCGGAACTCCCCGAATTAGCACAGCAAAAACGGGAACGTTATACGGAAAAGTACAACATCACCGCCGCAAATGCTCAGACACTGACTTCGCATAAAAATATTTCGGATCTGTTCGAGGAAACCTTGAATCTAAGCGGTGATCCTGCCGAAACCTCCAACCTGATAATAGGCGAAATTTTACGCCTGATGAACAAAACCGCAACGAGCGCGGAGGATTTATGCGTTGACAGCAAAAAACTGGCGGTATTAATCAATTTTCTCAAAGCCGGTAAAATAAACCGAAGTGTCTACAAAGAAGTAGTGGAAGCGGTTTTTACGGAAAATGCCGAACCCGAAGCATACATTTCCGGCAAAAGCTTGTTCTTGATACAGGACAGCGGTGCTGTTGAAAAAGCCGTTACACAAGTTTTGGAAGAAAATCAAAAATCCATCGAAGATCTGCGCGCAGGCAAAGACCGGGCATTCGGGTTCTTGATGGGACAGGTGATGAAAAAGCTACAGGGCAAAGGCGACCCTGCAACTGTAAAAGAACTTCTTAATGCGAAATTAAAATAAATTGATTTCAATTATTATAATCTAAAGAATAATTAAATTAGAATAATCAATTTCTTTTCTATACGCTTTCCGATAAATATTTTTCCGCGCTTGCAAGTTTTACGGCAACACAAAAAACTTTTAAAGCTTCACTCAATTCAGACAGCGGCGGACAGGTTATCGCAAGGCGTATATTTTTATCCTGCGGATCGTTGGAGTACGGAAAAGTCGCCCCGGCCGGGGTAAGTGTCACTCCCGCCTGTTTGCACAGTGAAACAATATTTTTCGCACACCCCTCCATCGCATCGAAGTTTACGAAATATCCGCCCGCCGGTTCAGTCCATTCGGCTATTCCCAAACTTCCCAACTCCTGCCGCAAAGTATCCGCTACCAGTTTAAATTTAGGGCGAAGAATTTCAGCGTGTTTATCCATGTGCGCCAATACGCCTGCCGCATTCTTGAAGAACCGGGCATGGCGAAGTTGATTCATTTTATCCGGTCCGATTGTTTGTGTCGATAAACGCTTTAGAATAAATTCGCAGTTAGATTTTGATGACGCCATGCAGGTAACGGCTGCACCCGCAAAACTTACCTTGGAAAACGAAGTAAACACCAACGGCATATTAGGATTTCCCGCTTCTTCGCACAAACGAATAAGATTCAGTATTTTCGCTCTGTTTACGTCCAAATCGTGGATAGCATAAGCATTATCCCAATAAATCCGAAAATCATCGGCGGCAGGTTTGAGGTTTGCGAACCTTCGCACAACTTCGTCGGAATAAATAATACCGGTGGGGTTGGAATATTTCGGTACACACCAAATCCCTTTTATCATAGGGTCGGCGGACACCAGCCTTTCAACGGTATCCATGTCCGGACCGTTATCGTTCATGCCGACCGGGATCATCTCAATATGGAAATATTCACAAATCGTAAAATGCCGGTCATACCCCGGAACCGGGCACAAAAACTTCACCTTACCCTGATTTTGCCAGGGTTCTCCGTCGCGCACGCCGTGCGACATATTCGATGCGACGTTATCAAACATCAATGCAAGAGACGAGTTTCCGCCCACGATCACCTCATCAGCGGTAATATCCAATAAATCCGCGAATATTTTTTTCAACTCCGGAATGCCGTCAAGTCCGCCGTAATTACGGCAGTCCATTCCGCTTGCTGTAACATATTCATCCGCAAGACAGGAAAGCATATCGTTGCTCAAATTCAATTGTTCATTAGATGGAACGCCGCGCATCATGTTCAGTTTCAAATTCATATCACAATACTGCTCATACTTTGCCTGCATTTCATCCCGAATTTTTGTCAGCTCCGCTTTATTCATCTCTTTTAATAATTTTGCCATACCAGCCTGATTCCTCCCATTAATAGACCTTCCCGAAAATCACTTCGCAGCGTTATGATCTGTGTTCATACATCACGTTTTAATTCCCGGGGAGGTCTAATGTTTTTCACTTCATCTTCCCTTTTTTTATATCGTTCAGACTCATCGCTATAGTTTCGCCCGTTTGCATATTTTTCACTTTTGCGGTGTCTGTTTCCAATTCTTCATCGCCGATAACCGCAGTATATTTCGCCCCGAGCTTATCTGCGAACTTCATTTGCGCCTTCAGCCCTCTTCCGGTTTCGTCACATTCGCATCGCTTTCCGATCCTGTTTAACGCCGATGCAATTTCGAGCGTTTTCTGCCGCGATTTTTCACCCGCATTACATATATAAAGCATACACGGCTCTTCCGGCTCAAACAGCGTATCAAGTTTTTCCATCAGGATCATCAATCTTTCTACACCCAGAGCGAAACCCAATCCGGAAACTGCCGCGCCGCCCAAATTTTCGATTAAATCATCGTATCTTCCGCCGCCGCATACCGTTCCCTGCGCGCCTATTTCGTCTGTGACAAATTCAAATACCGTGCGTGTATAATAGTCCAGCCCGCGGACAATTTTGGGGTTTACCGAATATTTTATTTTCAATATATCTAACCCTGATTTAACTTCGTTGAAATGAGATTCGCACTCACCGCATAAATATCCGATAATCATCGGTGCTTTTTCGGATATTTGTATGCAAGCCGGATTCTTGCAGTCCAAAATACGCATGGGATTTTTTTCAAGCCTAACTATACAGGTCGGACATAATTCATCAGAATTTTCCCGCATATAACCTGCCAGAGCCTTGTAATATTCTCCTCTGCAATCATGGCAGCCGATAGAATTTATTTCAAGATTAAGATTTTTCAAACCCAATTCAGCGAAAAAGCTTATCATGAAATCAATCAAACGGATGTCA
>WRKL01000074.1 GCA_009778115.1 Oscillospiraceae bacterium
CTGTATGCAGAAGACTGTTTTAAAAATCTTGCTTTTATTGTGACCGATGAGCAGCACAGATTCGGAGTACAGCAACGTGCCGAAATTATAGGAAAAGGCCGTAATCCCCATATGCTGGTTATGTCTGCGACCCCCATTCCGCGTACTATGGCACTTTTTGTATATGGAAATTTGGATGTATCGGTTATAGACGAAATGCCTGCAAATCGACATCCGGTAGAAACCTACGTTGTTACGCCTGATTATCGCAGCAGAATATATAAATTTATACTCAAGCATATAAGCGCAAAAAAACAGGCGTATATTGTGTGCCCCTTGATTGAAAAGAGCGAAAATACGCCGGATACGCTGTCAGATGCGGAAAATTATATAAAAGAATTAAAATCCGGAATACTACGCGATGCAAGGATATCGCTTTTGCATTCAAGAATTCCGGCGGCGCAAAAAGACGAAATAATGTATGCGTTCGCAGACGGTGAAATTGATGTGCTGGTATCAACTACCGTTGTGGAAGTCGGAGTCGATGTACCCAATGCTACTTTAATGATTGTGGAAAATGCCGAACGTTTCGGACTGTCGCAGCTGCACCAATTACGGGGTAGGGTAGGGCGCGGAAAAGATAAGTCCTACTGTATCCTAATCAGCCGTAACAAAAATTCGGAACGTTTAAAAATAATGGCGAGATGCAGCGATGGATTTGTAATTGCAAAAGAAGACCTAAAATTACGGGGAATCGGTGATTTTTTCGGAAACCGACAGCATGGAATGCCGTTTTTCCAGCTTGTATCGGTTTATGATGACATTGAAGTCATCCGCGAAACCCGTCGTTCCGCGGAAAACATACTGACCGGCGATCCAATGCTTGAAAAGGAAGAAAATGCGCCGTTGAAAAAGCTGATAAAAAATCTGATAAGTGAGGATGCGGCAGGAAGATTAAATTAGAAAAGGTTTAAAGGAAAACTTGAAATCAATATCTTTTTGGTCAAATTCGTACTTTGGATCAACAGCGGAACCGCAACTCAAAGAGCCTATGCCCTTTTGTTTATAGTCGATATGAACGATAGTTTCTTTGCGTGGTGTCAGATCCTTGGTGTAGTCCGCTTCCGCTAAATCGTTTGCTGTGTAGTGTAATGCGGAGAAATTGAAAGTGTCGTTTGCTGTAAAAAGCAATCCGCGTCCGCTCATATCATAAACAGCAGCCCATCGTACATCGGTGTGATTGCCTGTTTCCTGCGGTTTGATATACGGATAATATTGCTCGTCCACCGTAGATGAATATAAACCGATTCTTGCGCTTCTGCATAAGTCAGCGTAGCATTCGCCGGGTCCCATGCCGAAATATCGTACATTTTCATTCCCCGCAGGCATTGTGAATTCTATGCCGAACCTTGGGAGATGTTGTATCCCCTCATGAACCTTTGCTTTTATTTGAACGCCGATTATACCGTTGCCGTTGACAGTCCATATGATATTTGCCGTAATTGCCGGAAGTACGGCTTTACCGCCGAAAGCGCAGGAAACCTCAATTTTTGCGCTGTTTTGTGCATCTGTTGAGAGTGTGCATTTATATACACGAGTGGTTGGGTAATGCAATCCGTTATGATACCACACATTTTTTACATCGCGATCGTTGTCGGTGGGAGCTCTGAATGCTGAAAGATTTAAAATTTTATCAAGCATTTCTACCCCGTTGAAATTTATGCTTTCAAAGAAGCCTTTGTATTTGCTGAACCTATAAACAAAATCCTCACCCGTGATGATTATATTGTTTTTTGTTTCGGATATATCTATTTCCCGTATCAGGTCTTTATGTTTTACATCCTGAATTGCAATCGGAAGTTTGAATTGCGCAAACGCTACCTCATACCCCGCAGGTTCCCACGGGGTATCTTTTTTTTGGACAAAAGATAAATCAAGAAAATATTCTGAATTACCCGGCTGTGCAGGATTATAATCAAGTTTTACAATCTCTTTATCCTGCGGATTTATATTTATATTTTCAACCCTGCCTTGGAAAACAACCTGACTTTTTGCGGTTAGGTTGTCCGGAACTGCGCTCCGGGTAACTTTCCACATCAATGCGAGTTCCGTAAGATTAGTGAAATCATAAAGATTGGTGATTTTAATTTCACCTTTAGATAGATCAACAGCTTCAATCCTGACGGGTTGGATAACTGCTTTCAAATCCTTTAATCCGGTATGAGCGTCCCTGTCAGGGCTGTTAAGACCGTCGCAGCAGAAGTTTCCGTCGTGGGGAAAGTCGCCGAAATATCCGCCGTAAGCGAAAAATTCCTTACCGTTTTCGCTGGTATCGCCGGTATCGCCGGTTTGCCGTACCGCGTGCTCGCACCATTCCCACACGCAGCCGCCGATGAAGTTATCGTATGCATATATCAAATCCCAGTATTCCTTCAAATCGCCGGGACCTAAGCCCATAGCATGACTGTATTCGCAAAGGAAAAAAGGACGTTTTTCATCAGATTTTAATTGCTGTTCTATCCACTCCGTCGTCGAGTACATCCGGCTGATTATGTCGAAACAGCTATTATCCTTGCCATCTTCCAGACAGCCGCCGCCTGCGCCCTCATAATGAGTTAGCCTGCGCGGATCCCGGGTTTTTGCCCACTTTGCCATCGTCACATGGTTAACTCCCATTGCTGCTTCGTTGCCCATAGACCATATGATAACACAGGGGTGATTTTTGTCCCGTTCCACCATGCGGATAATTCTATCCATAAAGGCCGCTTCCCAGTCTGGATTGTTTGTGAGAAAGTCTGCACCCTTGACGTGCATACCGTGGCTTTCCAGATCGGCTTCGTCGATTACATAGAATCCGTACTCATCGCATAGGTTGTAAAATTCCGATGTGTTAGGGTAGTGCGATGTACGGATAGTGTTAATGTTGTGACGCTTCATTTGCATCAAATCTGCTATCATATGTTCGGTAGGGGTATAATGCCCTAAATCCGGATGAGAATCATGTCTGTTTACGCCCTTGATTTTTACTGAAACGCCGTTGATCAGCAATGCCCCGTTGTCGGAAATTTCGATGCGGCGTACACCGAATTTTACCGCAATAAATTCGGTTTGGTTTTCGATAAGAGCGGTATACATATCAGGGGTTTCCGCTGTCCACAAAATCGGGTTCTGAATCGTAACTGTAAGATTAGTTTTCGCTTGACCGGGTTGAATGTTCGTCTGTGCAATAACACTTTTATCCGCGGCACAGTATAAGCTGAAAACCGCCTCATGATGTAACGGCTCATTGAACTCTAAATCAATTTTCACGTCAGTGTTCCTAAAATCGCTGTCAAGATCTGTTTGTATGTATATATCGCGCAAATGATTATTATCCCGCGCTAAAAGATATACATCACGGAAAATCCCTGAATATCTAAAACAGTCCTGATCTTCAAGATAGGTTCCGTCACACCACTTGAGTACTTTTACTGCGGCACGGTTGGTTCCGGGTTTTACCGCACCGGAAATATCGAATTCGCTCGGAATATGGGAACCCTGACTGTATCCTATATATTTTCCGTTAATCCAAAGATAAAAACAGGAATTCACACCTTCAAAATTCAAATATATTTTTTTGCCGTCCCATCTTTGCGGAATATTGAATTCGCGGACATAAAGCCCTGCCGGGTTCTCATTCGGCACATAAGGCGGATCGACCGGAATAGTATAATTAACGTTAGAATAATGCGGGATATCATATCCGAACATCTGCCAGCTTGCCGGAACTTGTAAATTGTCCCACCCCGAAACATCGTAGTCCTTGCCGGAAAAGCCGCAGGGAACTTCGTGAACATCCTCGAAATAAGCGAATTTCCAGTTTCCGTTAAGCAGTTTAAAATAAGGGGAATTAATCCTGGTTTGAACATTTGCGGACAAAGCCTGTTCTTCCGACCCATACGGGATAAAATACGCACGGGGTTTTTCTCTGTTTTGGTGCAGAATTTTTTGGTTCTGCCATTCGTAATTACCGGTATCGAATTTGTCCATTCTGAAAATCCTCTCATCCCTTAACTTCTATTTGATACTAATCCCATTTTAAAAACCGTTGAAAACGAGTGAGTAGTTTTTTAAGAAAAACGAATAACGAACGAAGTTTGAAACGATGATTTTAATGTGGGATTAGTATGATCTCCACAACCTCAT
>WRKL01000075.1 GCA_009778115.1 Oscillospiraceae bacterium
TATTTATCGACGAGAGGCAACCCCTCACCCTGCCCTCTCCCGCAAGGGGCGAGGGAACGGCCACGACGACAACAATGTTTTATCATAGCTTTCATGCGTTTGTCGTGTTTCTCGCATGACAACAGCAAGATCACATATTAGCTTTCATGCGTTTGTCGTGATTCTTTGCAAATAAATTGCTATTTGGGTCTCTCTAAAAACCTATCTAAAGTGGTGTCATTCCCGTAAAAACGTGAATCCATTTTTGTCGTTATCGTCGGACACATTTAAAGGCAACATGGATACCCGTTTTCACGGGTATGACAAAATTGGGTTTTTAGAGAAACCCATTTGTTAATCGTAATTACGGGCATCTCTAAAAACACTTACTTATTATCTGCCTTTCACCGTTGCCGTTGCCGTTGCTTTTTACCTATTACTTATTCAATCTTCGCCGCTTGACAATAATTTAATATCTGTCTAATATATGCTTTATATGAAAAAATACATTTCATGTTTGCTTATTTTGTGCCTGTTTAATTTTCATCTTTACGGTGAAGAAATTGAAGCGGATGCTCCTTGCGCGCCCGATATATTCCACAATATCGGAGAAAATTTATTAGATTCAGTTACGTATAATTACGGTTTAAACTTTATCGGCGCCGCAGCCGGGACGTGGATAATTATAGAAACAGGCCTTGATTGGAAGTGGAGAAATACAGCATTTGATAACAGATGGATGGAAAATGCCGGCAATATTACAATGCCTCTGGTCAATGTTGCTTCGGTAGCTGCTCCTTTGATTTTTTATATTTCGGGCAAGTATTCGGAAAATGAGAAAACGTTAATTGCCGCCAAAGCCCTGACGCAAGCGCTCATACTGACAGTGGCAGTACAATCGACTCTCAAAACGATCACCGGACGAAGAGAACCGGGACTTCAAGACAGGTCAAGCCTTTTTGACGACGATCTTCACGTAAGGGTTTACGGAGAAGACGATTTTAGCAATGTTTGGGATTGGTTCAATATGGATTATGTTAAAGGATGGCCAAGCGGCCATACCGCCAATGCTTTTGCCGCTGCCGCAACGTTATCCGAAATTTACAATGACAATATGTGGGTAAAAGCCGGGGCATACGGCTATGCCGCGTTCATCGGTTTTGGGACTACGACAACTTCGCATTGGCTATCAGAAGCGCTTGCCGGAGCATTGATCGGTTATGCCATAGGAAAAGCCGTCGGAAAAAGTTACAGAAAATTTTCAGACGGGAGCAAAGAAAAAAATCAGGCGTCGTTTTATCCTTATTTTTCCCGGGATTCGGCAGGAATAATTATTCGCATGTAAGATCGCCGATATCGCTAGGGTGTGTCGACACCCCCTAAAACTTACCTGCGCCAAACTTGCTTTGGAAACAAGACGCTCGACGGTATTTATTGCCGCTCCCTCCGGCAAAACGATCAGCGGAGCATATTTTTGACTTGTATAAATTTTCACATTTTTATGCTATACTTTATACTAAATAATAGACTTGGCTTATTTTTAGACGATAAACTGCTGCTTCGCTTTGAATGCCGGCGGCTTACCTGATATGAAAACAGATATGGAGCGGAGTTATTACACACTGACAACAAAGAGCCTTGATGGCGGCAAATGACCGGAAATATTTTGATCCGGGACATGTGAAAAATTAAAAAATGTTTTTTATAGAGAGGTGACAGAAATGATTAAATCTTATTCTGCGTTCACAAGCGAAATTGATAACGTGGAACTTGCAGTATCCGAAATACTGCAGCAGCTTGCTCCGGAAAAAAATTGTTTAAAAAGCACTGTAGCCGTTGTCCTCTGTTATCATGAATTCGCGACAAACGGCATAATTGCGGAGCTTTATAAAAAGCTCAAATTCCCGATCATCGGAAGCACCACTACCGCGATCTCCACTAGCCGCGGCTTTGGCCAGCTTGATTTCTCAATCCTGATGATCACCTCCGATGACGTCGTGTTTACCGCCGCTTGTTCCTCGTCTCTTGAAAACGGGCTGGAAGAGCCGTTTGCGCAAATGTATAAAAACGCCCTCTCAGGACATACCGAAACTCCGAAGCTTATCATCAGCGCCGCCCCGTTAATGCTCAATTATGCGGGAGATAATTATGTCGATGTGCTTAATAAGGTTTCCGGCGGAGTGCCTAATTTCGGTACGCTTGCCATAGACAACACGGCGGATTATTCAAACAGCTATGTAATATCCAATGATAAGGTCGGAAGGGATTTTTACGGCATTATTGTCGCAAGCGGGAACATTAAACCGCAATTCATTTACGCGTCGTTTTCGCCGGAATACATTTTTGCACAAACGGCGACAATCACCAAAGCCGACGGAAACATTTTAAAAGAAGTAGACGGTTTTTCAATCATGAAATATATGGAAAAGATGGGACTGGCCGAAAACGGAAAAATCAAAGATGTGCTCCACGCCATACCGTTTATCCTTGATTATGGCGGCGAAGGCATCCCGGTGTCCAGAGTCTTATTGTCCTGGAGCGAAGACGGGTGCGGAATATGCGGCGGACTGATACCGGAAGGAACAAAATTTAATCTCGGAATGTGGGACAAAAAAGACGTTCTTGGAACTACCGCGCGCACTATCGAAAATATATTGCAGAACGAAAACGCAAGTACGCTTATACTGCATTCCTGCCTTGCGAGAAGCTATGCGTTAGGCACTGAGATCTTATCGGAAACGGAAATAGTAAACGAAACTGTTGCTAAAAGGATCCCGTATATATTCGGGTATTCCGGAGGGGAAATTTGTCCCGTTAAAAACACAGCAGGCGCAAACAGTTTCCATAACAATACGGTTATCGCCTGCGTATTTTAAATTTACTGTACCAATAGATGTGAGGTGTATCCTTGGAGGAGCGGTTCGATATGACTGAAGTCGAGAAATTAGCCGAAGAAATTAAACAGCTCAAGCTCGAAAATAAAAAGCTGGCGCGTCAGCTTAATCTGGCCAATGACAATATGATTAAGTACAGAAGCGTTACAAGCGCCAAGGAAAACCTCAGCGCGGTGATCGCTGTGGAAAAATCAAAACAGGGAAAACAGCTTCAAGTCATTATGGAGAACACTCCGGACATCATCATTCTCATTGACAACGCGATGAATTTTCTGCTGTCCACAAAAAGTTTCTTAACGCTCGCCGGCATCCCCAGCCTCGGATCTTTGAAGCACAAATCTTTCAGACAGGTATTTTCCTTATTTGCCGACGATGCATGGCTTGAACGTATGGAAAATGTCTTTAAAACAGTTCTTAAAACTAATGAAATCCACTCCTCTGACGAAAAACTCTATACCGGCTCGCCGCGGAATGTACGGAATTTTTCCGTAAGCGTTATTCCGTTTGCTTATGACAGCGAGCTAAATGACGGACTCCTTGTAAGTTTTCATGATATGACCGAGCGTATAGAAATAGAGGACAAACTAAAAGAGGCGCTTAATAATGCTACATCTGCAAATAAGGCAAAAAGTAATTTTCTTGCTAATATGAGCCACGAGATACGCACGCCGATGAATGCTATCATCGGCATGACAAACATAGGTATATCCGCCGCCGATATAGAGCGGAAGAATTACAGTTTTACTAAAATCAACGACGCTTCAAGGCATCTGCTCGGCATTATCAATGATATTTTAGATATGTCTAAGATCGAAGCCGGCAAATTGGAACTCCTGCCGGTAGAATTTGATTTTGAAAAAATGCTTCAGCGGGTCGTTAATGTTATTAATTTCCGCATGCTGGAAAAGAAGCAAAAGTTTACCGTAAATGTAGACAGAAAGATCCCGCAAATCATGATCGGCGACGATCAGCGCCTTGCGCAGGTTATAACAAACTTGCTTGAAAACGCAGTAAAGTTTACGCCGGAAGAAGGGTCTGTCAGCCTCAATACTTATTTTTTAGGAGAGGAAAACGGAGTCTGCCGTATAAAAATAACTGTAACCGATACAGGTATCGGCATAAGCGAAGAACAGCAAGCCCGTCTTTTCCGGGCTTTTACACAGGCTGAAACTGATACGACGCGCAAATTCGGCGGAACGGGTCCCGGGCTTGCAATTTCCAAAACTATTGTTGAAATGATGGGCGGAAAAATATGGGTTGAATCCCAAATCGGAAAAGGAT
>WRKL01000076.1 GCA_009778115.1 Oscillospiraceae bacterium
GTCCTTGCTATCTACCAGTACGATCGTGTTTTTGCTTGAGCTTCGATTTGTTTTTTTCGATTCTCCGTTTTTGTCATAATCGACGGCATTGTCGGCACTGGTTCTTTCCACATCCGCATAGACGTATTCAACTCCGCTTTCCAGCGTTATAAGAGCCCGCGATTCGCCTACATCTTCGATACTTTTTAGAATATACAGTAGATTTTCCTCCAAAAGCTTGACATAATCCCCCGTGGTTTGTGATTTCACGGCTTCCGGAGTATTTACTGCGGTATTTTTATCACCCGGTGAGGCTCCCCAAAACATAGAAAAAAATATTAACGCAATTCCCGCAATCCCTAAAAACACCGTCAATCTTACCTTTTTGTCACCCCGGGTAAAAAGCTTGTAAAACTTCTTGTATTTGCTCTCCTTAATATTTTCCATTTATTTACCGTCCTGTACCATAATTTCATCCTGTAATATAACTTCCGGCTCGATTCCCACCTCCTTTTTCAACATTTCTTTAAGTTTTTTAATGTCGGCAATCCTGCTTGAGCTTGTATAAAGAGCAAGCCTAGTAATTAATATGCTGTCGTCCTCATTAATATTAACGATTATTTCTATTTTTTCAGCATTCAGCCCGTTATACTGTAAAAGATCAACGATTCGCGCCCGTAAATCCGATTCTACAGCGGTTTTCGTCTGTTCTCTTATACCCTGATCAAGCGGCGTATCTTCCTTGATTGAAGCTGTTCCGGTATAAAATCCTGTGTCTGCCGAAGTCATTTCCGTTATATTTGAGCCGCTGATAATCCATCCGAAATCAAAATCTGCAGAGCCTGTCACAAACGGAGATATTACAGCGGATAAAAAAAACAGCGAACACACGAAACGAATCAATCTATCCATACCGTTTCCGCTGCGCGGGGTCAATATAGAAAAAACAGCTCCCCCCACGGCAGTAAAGCAAACAGCCAACGCCCAATCACGAATAACATCCATTTAATATCCCGTCCCTAACGATACCACTATTGATGTTGCGGCGACCATCAACACCCCGGAAAATACCAGCATCCCCAGCAGAATCGAAAATGTGTCGCCCGCGGATTTTAGCATGGCGGCGATTTTGGGTTGTGAAAACATTTCACTCACTGCCGCTCCTATACTCAGGGCGGTTTTATTCAAAATTGCTATTATAATCGCAGGAAGCATAGTAAAAACTACAGCTAAAACCCCAAAAACCCCCGTCGTCGATTTCAACAGTCTAAGACAGCCGCCGATGGCGTTTACCCCCTCGGATATTGCACCCCCTACTACGGGGATCGAACCTGAAACCAAAAACTTTGCCGTTCGTGTTGAAACGGTATCCGCCGCTGAGGATACAAAGGTTTGCGCTATGAATACGCCGATAAAAACGGTAAGCAATAACCCGAGTCCCCATAAGAGGGTCTTTTTCACAACCGATGCGATACCCGACGAATTTATTCCGCCGCCAATGCTTCCGGTGACCGCTATCGCCAGATATATTCCGGTAAGCGGAACCAAAATCGTACCCCCTATACGGATAATTATCTGTATCAGCGAAAATAGCGTAGTATGGTACGCCGCTGCGGTCAATGGCTTTCCGCTTGTGGTGACGATGCTTGTAAACACGGGAATAAAGCAAAGCATGAAGTTCCCCGCATCGCGTATAGCATCAGCCGCATCTAAAATACATTTCAATATAGGTGCGATCGCAATGCCGCAAACTGCCAATGTTGAGCCGACCGTAAACGCCGGTGAAAGAGCGTTATCCCTGTCCGTGGATTTTAATGCGTTTATCAGCGCGCAAAGCAATACAACCCCGACAATAGACGTAAGCAGCGTAAACGGAGCGGTAATTTTCGATATCAATATATCCCATATATTTTGTATAAAATCAAAAAAACCGTAATTCATAATCTTTTCGGGTTCTAAAGAGTTTATTCCGTTATCCAGCAAGAGTTCGGATGTGTTTTGGTTGATGTCATAAAAAAGTTTATTTGCTCCGCTAAACTCCAGTTGCTCGTTATAAATATCGTTTATGTCTTGCTTGTCCTGTTCGGTTTCATCATATGCTGCGGCGTTAATGCACGCAGACAAAACCAAAACCAATATGAAAAAAAAGCAGATAATTTTTTTTAGGCGGCTTTTTAATATCATTTTTTAATTTGTCCCTTTCCGTCTAGAGATTGACTAAATCCAGAATAATAGAAATTAATTCGTTGAATAACGGCAGAGAAAGCAATAATATCGAAACTTTACCTGCCAGCTCAACCTTGGATGCAATAGCTGTCTGACCGGTGTCCCGGCATATATCCGAAGCGAGCGAGGTAAGATAGCAAACCCCCAAGCACTTTATAACCGCACTGACATATCGGTTATCCGACACCCTCTCTCCCAGTTCTTTGAGAGTATCAAAAACCGGGGTCATATTGATGATAACCGACATAAAGATAAACGCGCCCAAAACAAGCGAAACTGCCATCGCGAATTCCGGCTTATATTGTCTGAGTAATGTCGCCAAAGCCGCACCGGCTACGGAAAGTCCCAGCAACGAATATAGATCCATCAGCGTAAACCAAACAAAGATTTTACCGTATCGAACAAGTCGCTGATCTGATATATTATCATCATCAAAACCACGATCAAGCCCGCCAGCGTGGTGAGCATCGCCTGTTCTTCGCGCCCCGAACGCTGTAAAACCTGATTGAGTACCGCGACAATAATCCCTATTGCGGCTATTCTGAAAATAAAATCTATGTCCATCCAAATAGTCATCCTTTCACAAAAACCGCCCCTAGATTAAAAAGACCGCGATTCCCATACCTGCCAGAACACCCAGCGAGCGATACATTTTACCTTTTGCGGCATTTTGTTCCCTTGCATCTTTCAGGTTGTGTCCCAGTGCGGTTTCGGTAAATTGCAATGCTTTAATTTGTCCTTCGGCATCGCTGTTCCCCAAATAATCTCCCATACTCATCAACAGCGATATATCCTCGTTTGTAATCCTGAGCCTGCCGCGGTTTGAATCGAGCGAGTTTTTCCATACAGCCGTAAAATTTGAAGAAACCTTGAGACTTTCACCGCAATCTCTGATAAAGCACAACGGAGCAAATAGCTCGTATCCTGCCATTTCTTCGATCAACTCGATCGTTGGGGTCCGGCGGTATTTTATATGAGTTTGCAATTTTCCGACCAGCGCGATCGCCAGTTCCAGCTCTTTGATACGGCCGGAAAGAGATGCCGCCATCATATGTCCCGTATAGCCGCAGACAATTATTATCAGCGTTAGTCCGAAATATTTAAACAAATTCCCTGCTCCTTCTCATTTTGAAATATTTTTACGGGTAATATTTCTTTTACTTCGCCCGGTGTTTCCCGGTCTTTCAAAAATACGATGTACTCAAAAGCCCCCAGATCTATCAGTTTTTGTATATGCGCACGCCGGGAAAGATCCCTCATATTTTTTGCGTGAGCTGCCGCAATAAAAACAACGCCGCTATTTAACCCGTCCGCTATCGCATCAGATTCCTGTTTGTCGCCTATTTCATCCGCTATGATTATATCCGGAGCCATAACCCGCACCGCCGCTGACACACCCGCACCCTTGGGATAGCCGTCAAAAATATCCGAAGTCGCACCGATCCCGGTTTGTGCACATCCTTTAAAAACCGCTGCGAGCTCCCCTCTGCTATCTATGACCGCTACTTTCTTGTATCCGAATTTATACGAGGCAAGCGAATAAATCAAAGCTCTCAAAATCGTTGTTTTTCCGCTTGCCGGCGGTCCGGCGATCAGGGTGCCCGATATTTTATTACTGAATATTGCATATAAAATTTCGTTGGCAATATCCGGTATTTGCCGCGCAATACGCATATTGATGGTGGATATATCGCGAAGTGCGGTAATTTTGCCGTCGGATACAACAGCGGTTCCGCATATCCCGGCGCGGTGTCCGCCTTTTATTGTGATGAATCCTTGCCGGATATGTTCGGTATGGCTATGGATCGAATATCCGCATATGATTCTGAAACTTTCGTTAATA
>WRKL01000077.1 GCA_009778115.1 Oscillospiraceae bacterium
CATCGGTTCGCGAAGAGCTATAAGCGACACAATATTTTCGCCGGCATCAAGGTATACGGATAACTCCTCCAAAACATACCCGCTGTGATCGTAGCAATAGCTATCAACCCACATCGGATCTTCAACAACAAGCGGTTTGAGATCGTTCCCTTGGTTGTCCCGTTCCCATGTAAGCCTTGTAACACCGTTACTATCGGTATAACTATCGCCCGCCTCCGAACGCCAAACACGGTTAAATTCAACAAGGGCAAACTCCTTGAAAGGGAGATCGTAATTAATAAAAATACTGCGTTGTATGGCGCTGCTCTTGCCGGGGACAGGATAATACAAAACCGACAAATCATAAAGACCCGCCTGTTTGACATTAACAGAATATTCAATTATTGAATTTTCGTCGGACAAAACAGCGATACCGGGCATCCCGGCAAAATCGTCAAAAGTTACCGCGGTAGCGTGAACGCCGTCTTCAATATAATTAACGTAGGAATCAGCGTCAACGACAATAGATAAATCAGGACGCTCAAAGGAGTGCAGCGATAAATAATCCGCGTAACGCGGGATCGAATTGTCTATGTTATATGCGTCAATAATACGAAAATAGTCATCAAAAGCAAGGTCAGACGCATACGCGCCACAAGGCAAAAAAACCGCGACAAGCAAGAAGAGCATGAACCTCTTCACAGGTGAAAGACGTGGTTTTCCATGAGCCACTTTCATTTACTCAACGCCTTTACTTAACGCTTGCATACAAAACCCCGAAAAAATACTTTCGTCATCTTAAAGCATGGATATATTAATGTCAATAAAAAATATATTTTGTGTCACGGTCACCGCATTTACTTTTTTCAAGGTATCCCCCTGCACATATCAATCTGTAACTCTTTTGAAAAAACGTAAAAACTTTTGCTGTTTTTTGGCGAAAACCCTTGAAAACACTGGACAAAACAGCTTTTTTGCGATACTCTAATATAGGGTGATAACTTGAATAAAAATATGAAAAAGTTAATAAAATCAACCGAAGCCATAACGGATTTCCGTCGTCCCTGGGGAAATTTACTGCACAAATTATCTGATATTTTGGTTGTCGCATTTTGTGCGATTATTTGTGGCGCGAAAACTTATGAGGACTTAGAAGTGTTCGGAAATGCCAAAAAAGAGTGGCTTTCCCTATATTTGACGCTGAAAAATGGCATTCCGAATGCCGATACCTTTGAGCGGATTTTTGAAATGCTTGATCCGGCTGTGGTTGCAAAAAAGATGCGCCGGATTCTTCAAACCAATGAAGTTGCAGGAAAAATCATTGCGTTTGACGGGAAAACCATGCGCGGTTCTAAAACTGAGGACAACCGAGCGTTTCATGTTTTAAGCGCATTTTTGACGGATGATCAAATCGTTCTTGGTGAAATAACTTGCGATGAAAAAAGCAATGAGATTACCGTAATTCCCGAACTTTTAGATACAATCAACGTGGAAAAATCCATTATCACGATTGACGCGATGGGCACGCAAACAAAGATTGCCGAGAAAATTATCGCACAACAAGCGGACTATTGCCTTGCCCTCAAGGGGAATCAATCAAACATTCATGACGATGTTCGGCTATATTTTGAAACTGAAACCGTTGAATTAACAACAAAAACGTTTGAAAAAGGGCATGGAAGGATAGAAAAACGGGAATATTTTCTTGAAACGGAAATTGATTGGCTGTATGGTCGTGAACGTTGGGTAGGACTTCGGGCAATCGGTGCGGTGAAATCTACTGTCGAAATCAAAGGCAAACGCACCGAAGAAACCCGATATTTCCTTACATCTGTCACAAATATTAAAGATTTTGCTCGCGCGGTAAGAGAACATTGGGGAATTGAAAATAAACTTCACTGGCATCTTGATGTTACTTTTGGAGAAGATTCATCTAAAATCCGCAACAAAAATGCCGCTCAAATGTGGAATTTCATGCGGAAGCTTGCCTTAGAACACCTGAAAAAACAGACCTTTGGCGGTTTCAGCTTGAAAAGTCTGCAAAAACTCGCCGGATGGGATTCGAGTTTCTTAGAACGTATCGTATTTGCTGGATGAAAAAAGTAAATGCGGTGACCGTGTATTTTGTGTAAATTTACTGTAAAATTTTTGTCTACACCCGGCGAGAAAATCTTGTATTACGCCGCCCCTTTGTGTTATTGTCATAGGGACTGCGAAGAGCTTTGGAGGGTGATTCTATGCCGGCAACAGAAAGCGCATCTATTTTCAATTCTTATTTCTTAATGAAAAACGACGAACCCGCCGTATACGTCAAGGAAAAGACAGATGTTTTCCCTAAGGACGCGGTATTAACCGTTAAGGAGATCGGCGACGGAAACCTTAACTATGTTTTCTTGGTTACGGACAATTCAGGGAAATCCGTCATTGTTAAGCAAGCGGGGGAATCCCTTAGAATTTCATCAGCTATGCGCGTGTCCACCGACCGTAACCGCATCGAATCAGAGATTTTAGAATTACAGGGCAGGCTTGCCCCCGGACTTGTACCCTTTATATATTTTTATGATACGGTGATGTGCGCGTGTATAATGGAAGATTTATCCGATTACAGGCTTATGCGGTACGCGCTTATGGATTTTGAAATTTTCCCGCGTTTTTCGGACGATATTACCACGTATATGGTAAATACGCTTATAGATACCAGCGATGCTGTAATGGAACACAAGGCGAAAAAAGAGTTGGTTAAAAGTTTTATTAACCCGGAGCTTTGCGAGATAACAGAGGATTTGGTACTGACCGAGCCGTATAACGATATTGCCGCCCGTAATATTGTTTTCCCGCCGAACGCTGAATTTGTTCAGATCGAGTTATACGCGGATAAATCACTGCATTTAGAAGTCGCTAAACTTAAAAATAATTTTCTCACAAACGCGCAAGCTTTAATACACGGCGATCTGCATACGGGTTCGATTTTTGTCAAAACAAAAGGCACAAAAATTTTCGACCCTGAATTTGCTTTTTATGGTCCTATCGGTTATGATGTGGGCAATGTAATAGCTAATTTGATTTTTGCGTGGAACAGGGGAACGGCTTTTGCCGAGAGTGATTTTTGCGGTTGGGTGTTATCCGCTGTAAAGGAAGTTATCGATTTATTCAAACAAAAATTTACGGCGCGGTTCTTAGAAACTGTTACGGAACATATGTTTATGACCGAAGGGTTCGCGGAATATTACTTAGACAAAATACTCGCGGACACGGCGGGCTATGCCGGAACAGAACTGATACGCCGAACAGTTGGCATGGCGCAGGTCAAAGATATTACAACCATACCCGACGATATAAAACGAACCGCCGCCGAACGAATAAATATTTTATGCGCTAAAGACATGATCATAAACCGCAAAACGTTCAAAACGGGCGAAGATTTTACAGCGTCAGTTTTAAGTTCAGCGGAAAAAGAGCGCATGTATCGCCTTTAATTGCAACTTGGTATCAAAGAAAACCCGGGAAGTGATATGTTTGCAAAACATGATGGACATCGATACAGTTTCGCTTGACGAGCTAAATAACGCGCTTGTTATTATCGATCAGCGGGAACTGCCAAATAACGTTAGTGTTATTTCACTTACTACGCAAGACGAAATATGGAAGGCGATCCATACCCTAAGAGTACGCGGCGCTCCGGCGATCGGTGTCGCGGCGGCGTTCGGGTTGTTTCTCGCGTCGGAAGAAATCAAAGAAACAAGCTATGATAGCTTTTACTCTAAATTCAAAGCGTCTTTGGATTATCTCGCAAGCTCGCGCCCCACAGCGGTTAACCTCTTTTGGGCGCTTGACCGCATGGAACAAGTGGTTTTGAGTAACAGTGACAAAACTGTAACCGAGATAAAGACATTACTCAAAAACGAAGCAAGGTCTATTAAAAACGAGGATATTGAGGTATGCGCGAAAATCGGCGAGCATGGGTTATCATTACTCAAAAGCGACGACGGCATACTCACCTATTGCAACGCGGGGCAATTAGCGGCGGTTAAG
>WRKL01000078.1 GCA_009778115.1 Oscillospiraceae bacterium
ACAATATGATTTCGAGGATTTCCGTGTACGGTCATTAAACGCAATTCGGAAAAGCGAGAAGAAAGCTTGTTTGTCAGCGTATTTACAAACCTAAGAAAGACAAGAAGAGGAAAGTGTTTATGAATTACACTATTGCTGACGGAATTTTCGCCGTTCTCAATAAGACCTATATAGGAATTTTATCCTTCATTTGTCCGCAAAAACAGGATGGATTTATACAGCTGCAATTATTTACCTGAAAAAATGGGGAAACTCGAAAAAATTAAATGTTTGACAATAATGTTACCGAAGAATATAATATTATTAAATACCGCTTAAAAAAAGTTTTGCGCAAAAAGTTTTTTTAAGTTTTCAGGGGTCATACTAATCCCACATTAAAATCATCGTTTCAAACTTCGTTCGTTATTCGTTTTTCTAAAAAAACTACTCACTCGTTTTCAACGGTTTTTAAAATGGGATTAGTATCAATAATTAAAAACAGAATTTATTGCCTAAGGAGTTATTTAATTTGAAGTATAATGAAATTCTCGAGGGTAAGCATTGTTTGCATTTTATCGGGGCAGGAGGTTCCGGTATATTACCCTTGATACAGATTCTCGCACGGGAGGGGTACTCCATCACAGGTTCGGACAATAATCCGGGTGATAATCTGGAAGCCGCCCGTGCCGCGGGTGCGAAAATTTTTATAGGGCATCATGCGGATAATATCAGGAATGCTGATCTTATCGTATATTCCGCCGCTATAATGGAAGACAACCCCGAGCTTATCGCGGCAAAACAAAGCGGAATACCTTTACTCGAACGCGGAGAGTTTTTAGGTGCGCTATCCGGACGTTATAAAAATACAATTTGCATCGCTGGAACCCACGGAAAAACAACGGTCACAGCGATGATCACCCAAATCATGCTGGATGCCGGAGCCGATCCTACTGCGGTAATCGGCGGCAGACTGGAATCCATAGGCGGAAACGGCAGGGCAGGAAAAAGCGGCATAATGGTTTGTGAAGCCTGCGAGTTCGCAGACACTTTTTTAAAGCTGTATCCCGACATTTCAGTTATCCTTAATATTGACGAGGATCATCTTGAATATTTCAAAACCCTGGATAATCTTATCGCCTCTTTTCGCAGGTTCTGTAAAAAAACATCCGAATTTTTGATAATCAACGGGGACGATCCGAATGTCGCGCGCGCAGCCGGAGGTCTTGATAAAAAACTTATAACGTTCGGCACGAATGAAAACAACGACTACTACACCGCAGATATTCGAAAAAATAACAAAGTTGAAACCACATTCGCTCTTATGGAACGCGGTAAAAAGCTGACGGACATCACAATATGTATTCCCGGGAAGCATAACATCGGCAATGCCGCCGCCGCGTGTGTTTGCGCTTTGCGCTGCGGTCTTTCGCTTGAAAAGATAAAAGCGTCTATCCAAAATTTTACGGGAGCCGCCCGTCGGTTTGAGATACTGGGTAAAATCAACGGTGTTACGATAGCCGACGATTATGCGCACCATCCGCTGGAAGTTCAGGTTACGTTAAACGCCGCAAAAGAACTGGGTTACGGACGGGTTATCGCTGTCCATCAGCCTTTCACGTTTTCGCGCACCGCAACTCTGCTCAACGATTTCGCCGCTGCGTTATCCATTGCCGATGCCGTAGCACTTACCCCTATTATGGGTTCGAGGGAAAAGAACACCTATGGAATACAGTCCGCAGATCTCGCGGCAAAGATCGAGGGTTGCCGCTGTTTTGAAACCTTCGGGCAAGCAGGCGAATATGCGCTTGACATTGCAAAGCCCGGGGATTTGATAATAACACTGGGTTGCGGCGATATATATAAGGCGGCAAAATTGATGTTGACAAATAACCCGGAGCAGAGCTACTAAATGGCGCGCCCTCTTGCCGTAGCGGGTCTTTCTTTTTACGGTGCTGTTATGATGATTTCCTTTGTTCCGGGGGAATATCGTCTTTTTACCGCTCTGGTAATTTCAGCGTTGTGCCTGCCGACAGTTTTTTTATTTCCGAAAGCCCTGAAACGTTTCGCTATTGTATTGGTATGCGCCGCTGTTTCCGGAGCGATTTATTTTACTGCTTATACCCACATCGTATATTACCCGCTAATAGACCTAAAGGATTTTCAGCTTGAAGATAAGGCGGCACTGACCGGTGAAGTGGTTGATATATCCCAAGCTTCAAGCGGATATCGGTATATAATTAATATACATGGAATAAACGGTGAAAAGATAAAACCGCGCAAAGCTATTTGGTACAGCAGCTTTAAGATATCGGACTACTACGATATAATCGAATTGGAGGGTTATCTTACTCCGGATTCAGATGGAAGCAGGCTCACTTTTGACGATTATTGGACTTCCCAAGGCGTGTACTTTCACCTAAGATCGTATGATGAACCCCGGATATTCCCAACAAAATCCAAACCGCCGATGTACTTTTTCCGGAATCTGCGTGACAATATATCTTCGCATATCGTGAAACAGTCGCCGTTGGGTAACAGCGGTGAATTGGTCGGTATTATGCTGGGCGAAAAAAGCTTCATCAACAGCTCCGGAATTCTCGCTTATCAACGGAGCGGGATCATGCATATATTATGTGTTTCGGGTTTGCATTTGCTGATGCTTACCACCGTTTTGTTCGCGGTACTGAAAAAAATACGGATTCCTCAACGTATCAGTGCGGCGATAGTTATCATTTTCGCTCTGAGTTTTATGGCGCTTACCGGGTTCTCCTACCCGATACTGCGCTCGGGAATAATGGCGATCATTATGCTTTCGGGTAAGATTTTTTACCGGAACGCCGATAGCCTGAGTTCTGTAGGCTTGGCAACCCTGTTTATTTTGCTTATTAACCCTTTTGCGGTGCGTTCGGCAAGCTTTACTCTCTCTTTATTGGCTACATTGGGGATTATAATTTTGTATCCCCACCTAAAAAAACAGGTAACATCCAAACTCAAATCGAGCAGCACCCTTATAAAAAATTTCGTCAATGCTTTTTTTGTTTCGGTTTCTGCCGCAATTTTTACACTTCCCGCTTCGTTGTTGTTTTTCGACGAAATTTCAATTGCCGCTCCGATAACAAACGCCTTACTGTACCCGTTTTTCACCTTTGCCATGTGTTTCGGATATTTAGCGGGTTTATTTGCTCTTTTGCCATTTTTGCCGTTTCTATCGGGAGCAGCACAGTTTATGGCGGAGTCTGCTCTTGAGATCATAAAACGTATATGCGATATTATCGTAAAAATACCTTACGCATACTTTCCCGCCGGATTTACATTTTTACTTATATGGATGTTCGGCACGCTGCTGATCATGCTGTTCTGTGCGTTTTCAAAACATCGGAGCAAGCTATATCCTATAGCGGCGGTAATTTCGCTCGTTATACTTGCTGCCGGTTCGTTTTCCAATATGTACTTTTTGCGTGATACGGTAACTTTTACTTTCATCGAAACCCAAAGAGGAAGCGACGTTATACTCAGCTACGGCGAAAAAGCGGCGATCATTTCAACAGCCGGTAATGATTTGCTGTCATATCCGGGATATTTGCGCGGTAAAGGCATCAAGGATATCGAGGCTTTATGTATTATCCGGGCTGACAGCGCCGCTCTGCGGA
>WRKL01000079.1 GCA_009778115.1 Oscillospiraceae bacterium
GTACCCTCTTTCATGGTCTTTTTCAGCGCTTTATAGATATCCTTGGGTAGGCGCGAACGCATCGTTTCGTCGTTGAACACCATACTTCCAAACAATTCGGGAATGTTTTTCGTGATTTTCATCTTTATTTTCTCCTTTGTTTAGTATGCCGTATATAACATTTTGTAAGGATTTTTCGCATTCGGCCTCAAAATGTAGAAATTTTCATTTAAAAGTTCGTTCGTACTAAAACCAAAATGCTCCGAAAATTCATCCAAATACGGAATAATTTCGCTTAAATCGTCTTTCGCCGCAATTTCTTTTACTACCTGTTTTGGAAGCGGCGGCAATTCCGAGTTTGTTCTGATAAATATCTTTCCGCCGTGCATGCCCGTTCCAGTAAAATTCCAGATAGGCGCGTCAGTTATGCCGATACCCAGGACGATAATCAGCCCTCCGGCAAGATACTCTCCCAAAAAACTGCCTGTTTCGCCGCCGATAACAATGACCGGTTTTTTATCCTCATATTCTTTCATATGGATACCGGCCCTGTATCCCGCATTTCCTTTAACGAAAATACTTCCGTCACGCATCGCATAACCGAGCGCGTCGCCGGCGTTGCCGTGAACGACGATTTTCCCGCCGTTCATAGTGTCGCCAACGGCATCCTGCACGTTACCGTGAACAATGATTTCTCCGCCATCCAGATATGAACCGAGCGCATTGCCCGGTGTGCCGTTTACCGTGATTCGCATATTTTTTGCTCCGCATCCGATAAACCGTTCTCCGAAGCATCCGTTAATTACTTTGGAGGTAATTGCAAAACTTCCGGATTTGCCGCTGTTGTCGGCATCTTGCCCGCCTTTTTCAAGAACTTGCGGGCATGATGCCCGCATTATCAGGCGTTTTGCAGTTACTTCTTTGTTTTTCATGTTGTTTTTACCGATTTTCATACATGTGCCCCCAGTTTTTCAGCGCGTACTTCTTTAGTAAAAGCCATAAGTCCGGGTTTTTCGCAAATAAGCGCGAAATCAATGGAATCAAGCGGTGTTTGTTCGCGAATCAGGCTTGTATAAATTCCCGCTTTTTCTATGTCGCCGATAAAGATATAACCGTTCAGTCTGTTGCCCGAATAGAATAATTTTTTATACGCACCGTTTTTGTTTGACTCGTATACTTCGCCCGTATAATTACCGGCGGTAATAATATGCAAGCCCATAAAACCGATCGCGTTCATTGGAATCGCCTTGCTAAAACTTTTATTTCCGCCGGCCATATTAACGCCCGCGCACTCGCCCTGCATATAGGCGTTGGGAAGAAGCGCCATAACCTTTTGCCGGCCACTGGAAACGTCAATGCTTTCGGCGCAATCGCCGGCCGCGTAAATATCGGGCATGGAGGTTTCGGATTTTTCGTTTATCACAATTCCCTGCCCGATTTGGGCAATTCCGGAAAGCAGTTCCGTGTTTGGTCGAACACCGGCCGCTATCACGGCGATATCAAAATAAATCACGGTACCGTCGGACAAAACGGCGCAATTGCCATCAAAATGCCGTATGCTTTTTGAAAAAATGAATTTCACGCCTTTTTCTTCAAAACGGTTTTGCACCAGTTTTGCCCCGTCGCTGTCTAAAATGCTTGTAAGCACCCGCGGCGCAGTATCTATAACAGTAATCTCTGAAACACGGCGCAAGACCCCCTCGGCGCATTTTAATCCGATAAGCCCCGCGCCGACAATCAGAACTCTTTTTTCTGAAACTATCAGGCTTGCCAGTTTTTGCGCGTCAAGCAGGGTCATAAAGGTGTTTTTACAGCTCACGGACTCAATGCCCGTAAAAGATGGCTCAAAAGCGCGCGAGCCTGTCGCTGCCAGCAATTTATCGTAGGAAAGAATTTTACCGTCCGAAAGCGCGACTGTTTTACCATATGGGTCAATTTTGACGGCGGTTACGCCGCTCAGAAGCGTAACCGCGTTGTCCCGGTAAAAACCGTCCCCGCGATACTTCATTTTTTCCGCCGTTACCTTACCCTGCACAAAATAAGAAATGAGCGGGCGCGAATATGTATGCTGCTGCTCGTCGGATATGACGGTAATGCCGCCGTTTTTGTCAAACTGGCGAATTCCCTCCACGCACCCGATTCCAGCGGTGGAGTTGCCGATAATAATATATTCCACTGTTTTACCCTCAACCCTTTCTCTTGCGTAACACCAGTGAACTGCCTGACTTCTCTTTATTTACAACTACTATAAATTACACGGTCTGCCCGATAAGCAAAATTAATTATGTTAATAGTATCAATAAAAAATATTAATCATTGAGTGAGACCAGCTTGGGCGTTCAACCCGGATTCCGAAGTTGGGATACTGGTTTTTAGCCAACCTTGTCTATTAACCGCATGTACGATTTAAGACACGCACAAAACAGTGCAGACCAGGAATCAGAGCAAGCGGGTAATTTTGCGGGAGGATGCCCATCATACAAATCAATGGAATCAATAACTTATGAGAGTTTTTTTATTTTGTACCTCATAATGCTCCCCAATAAGTGAGTAACCGTCGGAAGGCAGTATGTAAATCGGTACTGTGGTAAGCACAGTTAAGATTAAAGCGGGCGTTAGTCCGCGTTCTAATGTCCCGCAGGGACAGTAATGTGAGTAACCGTCGGTGGAGCGCGAAGCGCGTAACCGGCGGGAGTGGTAACAAAAGCTTCAGCTCTGCAAGAGCTGAACAAGACTGTATTTAATTACGGAAAATAGCGTTCTTCGATTTTCACACCGGATGCCTCAAGCAATAAACGGTATTCATCAATAAAAGATGCTTTTTTATGATGTTCACGCTGGTTCATAATGTAGTTGATTATCACATCCTTATCTTTCCACGAGCAAGTCAGCGCAGCATAACCGTCAGCCCAACCGCGAAAACACGGAAAGTTTGGGTTTTGCTTCAGCCATATGGATGAGGCTGTTTTTATCTTCTGTATAAAAACAGCCAGCGCAACAGTCGGATGCAAATCAGTGAGTATGTGGATGTGCTCTTGCATACCGTTGATACGGTAGAGGCGGGTCTTGTGGTTTTTGACGATACCCCAAATGTATCTGTAAAGCTCCTCGCTATGTTCGAGAGGGAGCGTCTGCTCACTGTTCTCCGTACGGAAAACTATGTGGTAAAAAATCTGACGATAACTTGTCGGCATAGTAATAATGTTCAGCTCTTGCAGAGCTGGGATTTCAGGTTACTGCTCTCCGCCGGTTACGCGGGCGCGATAAATCGCACCCGCTTCACCGACGGTTACTCACGTCACCGTCCCTGCGGGACATTGGAACGCGGGCTTCGCCCGCTTTTATCTTAACTGTGATTACTACAGTACCGGTTTACATACTGCCTTCCGCCGGT
>WRKL01000080.1 GCA_009778115.1 Oscillospiraceae bacterium
GGTTTGTCCACTTCAAAAACCTTAACAGAAACACTCCCCCAACCGCCGCGCAGCGGTTATTATATAAGTTTTCCAATAATTGTTATTATCGCCGCCGTTGCAATAATAATCCAATACACCCTGCTTCCGGCAAAGTATTTTTATGACAGCAACCATATATTGAATTTAATGGAAAGCGGCGTTCGGTTTAAGGCGCAAAATTCGTTCAGTGTTACCGTTTTTCTGTCAGGTATAATTAACATATTTAATTTTAATTCGTTATTTTTATGGAGTTTAATGTACGCCGTTATTTTTAACCCTTTATTATATGTCTTTTTTAAAAAAACAGAGGTCCCCACACTTCCGAAATTAATATGGATTTATGCTTTTTTCGGATTGTTAAACATTTATGTTTTCAACCTAAGCAAGGATATTTTTCAATTTGTTTTGTTTTTTATTATCGCTTTAATTGTTTTGAAAAAAGGTAATACTAACCGAAAACTTGTCTATTGCGCATCAATATTATTTTTGTGGGGATTCATTTTCCGTATTTACTTTTTGTTGATTGCCGTCTTTTTTTTGATGACATATATCCTGTTCAACATATATTTGTACGGGAAGAAAAAAAGAAGTTTATATATATTCATAGTCCTGGCGCTTACGGGAATCTTGCTTTCGTTGCTTGCCATAAGCCGGTTAGCTCCGGAAGAATATAATACGATCATATTTACGCACAGCCGTTTAACGGTCAACCGTGTTTACAGTCCGGATTCTCAAACATTGATTCTGGACGTTATACGGCATAACGGAAATTTAGCGTTGTTTATGCTCAACTACGTTATAAATATGTTTCGTATGATGCTCCCCGTCGAATTGTTATTTCGTTTTAATGTAAGTTATTTATTGTTTTTTTCTTTTCAGGTAATGCTGACATATTATTTGTTAAAGACGATAAAAGGCGCATTGAATAAAAAAGCGACGCCCGAAACGCTGCTGGCTTTATTCTTATATTTGGGGTATTTAATGGGATCCGTTTTGTTTGAGCCGGACTTTGGTTCCTGGGTGCGGCATGAGGCCGCTTTGTTTCCTATATTGGTGATAATTATATTTTCTTCGCCAAAACGCGAAATCAGCACTTGATTCATTTATCTAATTGATAAAATTCTGTTCTCAAGGAGATGTTGAGAAAATCGCTCGCAAAAACATTGCTCTTGATTTTTAGCGGTTTTTATTTTTCAACACCCCCCTCAAACACATGATAGGTGATTTATTTTGAAAGATAAACCTCTTTTTTCCGCCGCTGTCGCAGTGACTGCTGCAACCATCCTGGTCCGACTTTTCGGCTTCTTCCGTGAAGTCGCATTGGCCGGATTTTACGGTGCGGGATCAGTCAGCGACGCTTTTATAATCGCGTTCACCATCCCCGGCATCGTTCTTGCGTTGGTCAGTTCTTCGGTAAGCTCAGCGTTTATACCGTTATACACCCGTGTGGAGGATAACAAAAGCTTCACCCGTAATATCGTTAGCTGCCTAACCCTTTTAGGCCTGATCTTCTCCGTTGTTTTTACGATTTTTCCGCAAGCTTTGGTTTTTCTGTTCGCTTCACAGCTTGACGAAGAAACCTTTAAGATTGCGGTGGCGTTAACCCGCTTGATGGCATGGGCAGCAATACCCGTTTTGCTGGTCGAGATCCTGCGATCCTATTTACAGTTACAAAAGGTGTTTTTCATCGCATTAATAGTCAATATTCCCATCAACATTATGACTATTGCGGCAATCGCGGTCAGCAAGCCGATAGGAAATCCGGTTTTGATGAGCGCAGGAACAGTACTCGGCAATATTATCTGCCTGGGGCTGCTGTTTTTTGCCGCCAAAAAACATGGATGGGTTTATCGCCCGTATCTTGATCTGCGAATGCCTGAATTAAGAAAAATGCTGATATTATTAGCACCGGTGTTCATATCCACCGCTATTATTGAGCTGCAGCAGATTATTGACCGCAACTTTGCTTCTTCTCTTCCGTCCGGCAGTGTTTCGGCTATGAACTATTCCGTCAAAGTTATTAGTATGATCTCGGGTTTGATCGGCTTATCCGTCGCTACCGTACTATATCCCCATATGTCTAAACTCTCGGCGGAAAACGGAAACGAATCCCTAACAAGATATTTGTCCGGCAGCATCAAAAAACTTACGCCGCTGCTTCTCCCCATTACCGTTGGTTTTATTGTTCTTGCCGAACCGTTTGTGCGTATTGTCTTTGAGCGCGGCTCCTTTACAGCTGCCGACACCCGGCTTACTTCGGAATGCCTGAGAATGTACGCATTGTTATGCCTGCCGGCAAGCATCGGTCCTGTATTGATCAGAGGATTTTACGCAATGCGCAACACAAAAACCCCCGCTTTAATTTCTGTTTTTTCGGTGGTTATCGGTGTTGCGCTTAACTTTTTGCTGATCGGTCCGTTAAAGCATCAGGGATTGGCTTTAGCGACATCAATCGCTTCGCTTGTTTCTATGTTCTTACTTATAATCTTCTTAAAAAATAAGCTTAAATTGCTGGGACTGCGCTCCTGGTTCGCGGAACTAGGAAAAACCGTGATTGCAACAGCGGTTATGGGGTGCGCCTTGTGGTGCGCATACAAACTTCTTCCCGTTATGTCGGGCGGTGTTGTCCGGTGTATTATTTTTACAGCGGCGGTCGCAGCAGCTTCCGCTGTTCTGTACGGGCTGATGCTTCGGATTCTGCGCAGCGAATTCATAATATATGGAATTTATCAACTCAAAGTATTTTTAAAACGGAAATCTGCTATGAACGAACCGGACGAAACATAAAAACATCAACACGGAATAATTATTCGTTTCTTACTTCCGAAACCTTGCATATAACGTCATTTTACCCGTCACCCTGCCTGTGAATTCGTTTCTGAATTTAGGGTCGGTGTAAAATCCTATGAATCTGAAGCCCGGTTTTTGTAATGCCTTTATCTTTCTGTTGAAACTGACTTTTACAACGCTTGATTTTTTACCGTCAACAACCGTGACATTATATCTTCTTCTCTCCCATTTCGCAAGGAGCGTGATCCTTTTTGTTACCCGGTTTCTGAAATTATATGCCTTTTTCAAGGCTTTATCCCTATACCAACCCTTAAAGACAAATCCTCTTCTTACGGGATTCGCCGGCTGTTTTACCCTTGAATTATACCTAACCCGCCGGACAGTTTTGTTTGTAAGGTCATCAAAGGTTACTCTATACCTTTTGCGCTCCCATTTTGCACGCAGCGTAAATTTCTTTGTTACCCTGTTGTTGAAATTATATATCTTTTTTAGTGCTTTATCTCTGTACCAACCTGCAAAAGTATGCCCTGCTTT
>WRKL01000081.1 GCA_009778115.1 Oscillospiraceae bacterium
GATATGAGTGACCGGAAACGGCGGGAGGCGGAGGTCTACTATCCATAGCACACCTTATATATAAGATTGCAAAAAAATGCGCACGGCGCATTTTACGGCTTGTAACTAATATTAACTTAATGCGTAAAGAGGTTCGGCAAATGTATAAGGGACGGTATTTTATACGCGAAAAGACATATGAATGTGGAGATTATCTTGATGTTGAGGTTTACCCCGTGTTTCAAAAGCCGGGTAAACGGCGGTCAAAGTGCAAACCAACGTCAGACATACAAAAAAGACAAAATCAACGCAATGCGGAAAAGGTTCTTACCCGAACAGCGCATTTGAATTTTACTAACGGCGATATAGCACTTCATCTAACGTACAAGGAAAACCCTATAGACTATGACCGTGCTATAAAGGATTTGCGTAACTTTTTTGACAGAGTGAACCGTCTGCGGCACAAGCTGGGATTACCTAAGCTGAAATATATATCATGTACAGAAGTGAGCGGGACAGGTCGCATTCATCATCACATCATTATGAGCGGCGGCATTGACAGGGACACTTTAGAGCGGGTTTGGCGCAAAGGTTTATCCAACTCCAGACGATTACAATTTGGCGATGACGGAATAACGGGTCTAACTCGGTACATGGTTAAGGACGGGAAAATTCAAAAAGGCAAAAAAAGATATAAGCGGTGGAACGCAAGCCGTAACCTCATAAAGCCCGAACCGATTATCAAGGATAACGATGTAACAACATCGGACGTAAAACACATGGAACGCGCTATAGAGCGCAAGTCCGCTCATGCGTTCTTTGAGGACAGGCATCAGGGGTGGGAACTAATTTCTGCCGAATATGAGCAAAACGCAATAAATCGCGGCAATTATGTAACTTACGCAATGCGCCGACACCGATGAGCGGTTATAAAAAATAAAAAAGGGGGCACTATAAATGGCTATAAACAACGAGGTTAAAAACGAAATCGTAAAGGCACTTGAAACTTTAGGACACAATGTGAACGCTTTTGCGCTGCAAATATTTTCATTGGAAAAAGACAGACATTTTGTTTTTAGTAATGGTCAGCGTTTTGGGGTATGGGACAGCGTAAAAAAGACGTTTGTTGATTAAAAAGCAAAAAGAGGGAGAATAATGATTGTTGTAAAAAAATCAACTTAGAAAGTCGATACACGTAAAAAATTATCCCCTGCTGCAAACAGGGGATAACCGCCAGATATAGTATGTTTCGCCGACTGGAATAACTATATCATGGAAAGGCGGAGAATGTCAATGCCGAAGGATTATCAACTGACAAAAAACAACGAATATTGGTTACCTAAAGCAACGTATAGCTTTGTGCTTCAGCTTGTTAGATATTGTGAAAGCACGGAAGCGGGCAGGCTATATGATGACTTATTGGATTTGAGTGCTATAAATTTTGAAGACAGTAAACGGCATGGGCGGCGTGGGTATTCAAATCCAACGGAGAACAGGGGTATCAAAAGAGCTGAAATCGGCACTTTAATGACGACGGTTAAACTCAGCTGGGGGATTGTACCGGAAGAATATCGCGAAGGTATAAGGAACAACATATTGTTCGCTCGTTCCGGGTTTAGGGGGGATTACGCTCACAGAAACACTTACGGGTATTGGAAAAAGCGGTTTTTATGGAAAATTGCTGAAAATTTGAATTTAATAGAAAACTAAAAAAATAAAAAAACATAAATCTTTGTGCACATAGAAAAAAATACGTGGTATAATTGGTATGGTCGGATTGCTGACCGTACCGTCTGAAAGGGCGGTTTTTTGATTGAAAGAGCATGATTTTACTGTAGATTTTACAACACCCTTTTCCGTAAAAGATTTTAGTTTTGGTTTTGAAAAGGAAAAAGAGAATATAGAAACAATCAAAGTCCGACGACTCCGCGCTGAAAAGCGGTTGAAAACCAGAGGCAAGGCTTTAGACAACCTCTTTGTGTTCAATCCGGGTGGTGATAATATGTGGGATATACCGTCAACCGAACCGTTTACAGATGATTTAAGCGATGTAAAATGGATTGACTTTAATAATAAGCAAAAAATCACAAACCACGAAAACACGGCGACACATTTTTACATACAAGATTATCAATTTTCCTCTGTTTGGAATAAGTCGGAAAAGTATCTACCTCTTTTGCAGAAATTAAAAGCGGTGGTAACGCCGGATTTTTCAAATTATACAGACATGCCGAAAGCGCAAGATTTGTGGAACTGTTACCGCCGCCAATGGTGCGGTCATTACTGGCAACAACACGGAGTAAATGTCATATCGTCTTTATCATGGGGTGTCGGCAAGATATATGAGTGGACGTTCGCAGGGATTCCAAAAGGTACGACCTGCGCCACTTCGTTTGTCTGTGACAGAATGGATAAAGAAACAGCCATTGACGAACTTTTACTTGTTTTAGATAGACTTCAACCGCACACGTTGTTTGTGAAATGCAACAACAAAGATGAAGAGTATCTAAGAAAATACATTGACTTTATAATAATACCACCCTATAATTGGAGGAGAGGTTATGCCAAAAGGGAGTAGCGGCGTTAATAATTACATAAAAAACTTGCTCAGCGGACCGAATAGGGACGCTCCGTCTATCCCGATTGATTCCGCGCAGTTTCAGAACCTCCGCACGGCAGAGGAGATTATACAAAATAAGTCTGTTGAGTACATAGTTGTTTTCAACAATACTGCAAAAGAAGCTGAAGCGGCGTTCAAGGGCAATGCCACATCTGTAGGCATACCCGCAAACGTAAATCTTAAAGGCAGAACCATCACGCACAATCACCCAAACAAAAATTGGGGAGGAACCCTATCTTTTGCAGATTTGTCCACTTTTGTCAGTGGCAGGGCGGCATCAATGAGGGCTGTAGGGCGCGGCAGAGAAGGCGGTTATATTATAACTGCTACTGGAA
>WRKL01000082.1 GCA_009778115.1 Oscillospiraceae bacterium
TTGTTTTCGCTCCGTTGATTTTTATGCCCGACGGCACAACATCCATTTTTGCGGCAAAATGCCCTACCTTTTCCACCAAGTCACGTTTTGCCAACAGGCGGTAAATCTGAATGCAGGCACGTTTTACTTGGTCGGGATTCAGATAAACCGGAACACAGAAGGCATTGTCAAACAGTACTGTCCGTGTTTCATGCCCGCCGACTATGTATTCCCTGCCGCGATACGGCAGACGGCTGCCGTAATCGACCGTAAAGGCCGCTTTTTGTTCGGCTTGTATGGCAGATTTTGCCGTCATACGCTCCACCCATTCCCGCTTGCTTTCCACAAAACGATCAATCTCGGCTTTTGTCATGCGAAACGGTGCCCGCACTTCGACGCCCTCTTCACGGACGTAAAGGGCGATGGTTTTTCGCTTTGAACGGGTTAGGGCGTAGGGGATTTTATTGTTCATTTTAGTATGTTTTTTACCGCGCTTCATGGATCTAATGACGGGGGGGCTGATTATGGGGAGGGGGTGGGTTTAGTCGTCTTCCGGAACCAGTTCGATAAAGCCAAAGGGATTAGGTAGGTTTCGCAGATAGGTCACATCCGCCGTGTTGCCGTTATATTCTTCATTGAGCCTGTCGTAAATGCCTGTTTCGCGCCCCTCGAATACATCATCGGCCATGACAGCAGGGATTGCTGTCTCAAACCTCCCCAGAGGTGGACCTTCCAAATCGACCAAAAACACCCACTTGCCCCTAAATTCTTCTACGATTTCTTCGCGGTTCATACGCCTTTGGTTTTCCAAAATTGTGACCATTTATTATACCTCGTCGCACCCCATTCACTGTCTGTTATTGCCGTAAATGCAATATCACTCCTCACAGCTCATTTTCATTAATGACACTCACCTTCCCGCACTGATACCTTGGCTTTTGGCTGACGAAGTTATGACGGACATTCAGGTATATTTGCTCTTCATCCAAGTCTAATCCAAGGTTAAAATTCTCGATTATATTCATACCGAGGACTTCGGACACTTCAATCCCGTCATCGTGCGGCGTGGCGACTATAATATCATCAAGGCGGAATCCGCAAAACACGGCGGTGGGGATTCTCCGTAAATCGCAGAGCAGACCTTTTTCGCTGAAACCGGCTATTCTACAAGCTCTCTCTTTTTCTATTTTGTAGCCATTCTTCTGCGCCCTGTCTTTCCTGATAAGTGTTATAAAGGCACCTGTGTCTAATATCAAGTTGAAATTCTTCGCAGGTCTATTAGTGTCATCAATCGTGACTAAATCAATGTTAATTTTGCTCTCGTCGATTGTTAAGCGCTCTGTGCGTGTATAGGTTATACTAGTCGTCATCAAGCAGCACCTCGTTAAATCCAAAAACATTTACCTGATTTCGCAGATAGGTCAAATCTGCCGTATTACCGTTGTATTCTTCGTCAAGTTTGTCATAAATGCCCGTCTCGTCTCCTTCGAATACCTTATCAGCCATAACAGCAGGGATTGCCGTCTCAAACCTCCCCAGCGGAGGACCTTCCAAATCGACCAAAAAGACCCATTTGCCCCCAAACTCTTTTACGATTTCTTCCCGGTCCATGCGTCTTTGATTTTCTAAAATAGTGACCATATTGCATACCTCCTATTCACTAAGCGCTTACGCAACATCTATATAACTTTTCCTCTCGTCGCTTCGCTCGCGCCTTATGTCATTATTATAAAACATGACCATCAAAGTTTCAACGAAAATCTAACGAAAACGGGTAAACCGCAGTGGCCGCATATTGACGTTTTTGCATTTTATACTCGATGCCCGGCGGTAAATTTTTATCTTTTCCTCCGCCGGTAATGTGCTAAGGCAAACGAGAAAATGCACCTCTTTCATATGTCAGCTTAGACGCGCGAAGCGCGGCTTGAACGGATGGGGCGAAGCCGTATCCGCGGGGTCTCGGGGGCTGGCCCCTGACAAGCAAGAGCGGCACTTTTCCCGGAGGGAAGGGTGCCGCTCGAATGTTTCCGTATATATTCGGAAACATTGCTTGCGGGAGTTATCGGAACGTTCCGATAAATCTCGTTATCGGAACAAAAATGTTATCGGAACCCATGGCGGCGGACATGCCCGTCCAGCCGTTTTTCAATGGTCTGCGTGGCATTCCAAAGGTATTCATCAAGCGTTTTTGTTTTATCGAAAAGATGGGTGTTATGCGACTAGCTCAAAAGTGCAGACACTGTCTGCATTTTTCCTCGTCCGGCACAAGGGCGGCGAATTTTCGCATATAACGCAGTGTGCCAAATACCCTTTAGCTTTCGGGAAGTCCAGTTTGATGTCCCGTACAAGATCCTCAACGAATTTGTTCCGTACTTAGTGTTTTCGATGATTATCTTTATCGCTCATATATGACCACCCCGCTCTTTAGTATTTCCGTTTGCATTTTTGAGCCTTCCTTTATTTCGCGCAGCTCAAATATATCGGATTCTATCGGCAGACTTTGTGCTATTTCTGCCTGTGCTACAAAAAAGTTGATTCCGTCTAAAAATCCGTTACTGTCTATCACCATGTCAATATCACTATTTTCTGTAGCTATTCCTTTTGCGTAAGAGCCAAAAACAATGGCGCGCACAACGCCGTGCTTTATGAACAGAGGCTCCAGTTGGGTTTTAATGCTTTGTAGGTCAATCACTTTTCTTGCTCCTTGTTGGTTAATCCACGCCACATTATTTCTTATGGCATTTCGCCGGTGCCATCCGGCACGACTTCTATTATATCACTCGTATCGCAATTGTATTATGTTTGTTTTAATATTGCGAATGTTATCGGAATCTTTCACACGGAAAAACGGCTAGATAGCCACGTCCACCGCCATGGGTTCCGATAATACTTTTGTTCCGATAGCGGGA
>WRKL01000083.1 GCA_009778115.1 Oscillospiraceae bacterium
ACTGTACTTTTTTGGCTACATCTACGCCCACTATCAGCGTATTGATTGTGATTTCCTCTAATCTTTGATTCAACTTATTTTTCATTTGCTTAAAATCTCCTGTTCTTTTGATTTATGTGCGTTTGAGGTGGCACACATTTATCATAACAGGGGATTTTTTGATTTTCAACCCCACTTTTCATTGATTACAGGAATGCTCCTAAAATAAATTTTCTACATCCCTCTTATATCCCTATCAACAACCATATTAGGAACATTAAAGGCTAGCTCTTTTTGTCGCCGATCCTTGATTCTGTACCGTGTATCAAACGTTTTATGTTTTCGCGGTGCATAAAAACCAGTAAAGCGGCAATAGAACAGGTGAATACGGCTTGCGCAGCGATTGTCTGCGCATTTTCGTTGCCAGAAATAAGTATAGCCGTAGTAAAAATAGGGTAAGAAATGGACGCGAAAATATTTGACAGCGACACATACCTTGTGATAAAAATCAATACAAGGAAAATTGACACAATCAGCGCGCAAACCAGAGGGTCGATAACCGCGATCATTCCGGTGGATGTCAATATTCCTTTGCCGCCCTTAAATTTGTAAAAGACGGGGAAAATATGCCCGAGTATCACGAAAACGGCGCAAAGATAACTAATAATGACGATATTATTGCCGTCGGTAAAGAAGGAGTATACAAGCCTCCCCAGTACGACCGCAAGGATTCCCTTACCGAAATCGCCCAGCAGTGTTATAATTGCAGGTACGATGCCGAAATTGCGCAAAACGTTGGTCATTCCGGCGTTCTTGCTGCCCAGATCGCGAATATCCTTTTGTTTTTTTGAGATGATCCCGGTCACGATTATCGCGCTGTTAACACTTCCGAGCAAATAGGCCGCCGCAATCGAAGTTACATACACACAAACGAGAGCTAAGGTTTCCATAAAATATTACACCTCTTGAAATTAATATAAGAACAGATTTTTAAATTTACGGTTTACACGATTTATACGGTTTACACGGTTTAAAGGGCTTGCACACAGGTAAAAAGGATCAAAAAGGGTCAGAAAGGGTCACTTTCCCCGTTCCCGCACAATAAGCCGTATCGGTGTGCCGGTAAGATTGAACATCCGGCGTATTTGGTTTTCGATATATCTTTTGTAAGAAAAATGGAACAATTCTTTGTCATTGCAAAAAATCACAAAAGTAGGGGGAGAAGCTGAAGACTGGGTTATATAATACAATTTAAGACGTTTTCCTTTTTTTGTGGGGGGTTGGACCCTGGCTGTGCAAACCGCCAAAAGGTCGTTGAGCATCCCGGTAGTTATGCGGCGGCAGCCCTGTTCATATATAAAATTGATCATCTCGAATAGTTTATCCACACGCTGTCCCGTAGCCGCTGAAATGAACATGAAAGGCGCGTAGGACATAAAACTAAAATCGCTTTGAAGCTTTTTCTTATATTCACTCATTGTATGGTCGTCTTTTTCCAAAGCATCCCATTTATTTACAACGATAACACTTGATTTGCCTTGCTCATGAACATATCCTGCAATTTTGCTGTCCTGATCGGTATAGCCTTCAAGCGCATCGAGCATTATCAAACAAACATCTGACCTGTCCACCGCCATATGAGCGCGCAGAACACTGTAATGTTCGATTTTTTCGTTTATTTTAGATTTACGGCGGATACCCGCAGTGTCAATAAATATATAGTTTCCATGCGGGTTATTTACAAAAGTATCTGCGGCATCCCTTGTGGTTCCGGCAGTTTCCGACACGATCATCCGCTGGTCACCCGCAATGAAATTTACCAGCGAGCTTTTGCCCACATTCGGTTTGCCCACAACAGCGACCTTGATGTGTTCTGTATCATATTCCTGTTCAAATATATCGCCGAGCTTGTTCAAAACTTCATCCAAAAGATCGCCGGTTCCGTTTCCGTGGGCAGCTGAAACAGCGATAGGATCGCCCAGCCCCAGATTATAAAATTCATAGAAACCGACAGGGTTTTCACCGATAGAATCGCATTTATTTACGCACAAAACGATAGGTTTTGCGCTTTTCTTTAATATATCCGAAACTTCTATGTCCGTGGAAGTCACACCGTCTTTTATATCAACGATAAAGATTACCGCCTGTGCGCTATCTATCGCAGCCAGAGCTTGCCGCCGCATTTGAGCCCGTATTTCATCCGTTGAAAAAGGCTCGACGCCGCCGGTGTCTACAAGCATAAAGCTGCGTCCGCGCCATTCACAATCCGCATAAATTCGATCGCGGGTAACGCCGGGGGTATCCTCGACAATGGAAAGCCTGCGTCCGATCAATTTATTGAAAAGCGTGGATTTTCCCACGTTAGGGCGCCCGATTACTGCTACAATCGGTTTGTACGTTCCAACATGGTTATTGACGGGGTTGATAGGGTTGACAGGGTTGAAAGGGTTGACAGGGCTATTATTTCCACTTGACAAAACAACGATCCTCCGTCCGCTTCGCCGGGTTTTCACCGATATATTACCGTTTATGTAAATGCACTAACCAGTTTTTGCACAAGCGCGCAACCGTCGGTTTCGATTATCGCTACCTTAACGCCAAGAAGCTGCGAAAGTTGCTCTATTGTCATATCATCCAAAAACCGTGTTCCTGAATGTTCCAGCATATTTGAGGGCAGCAATAATTGATGTCCGAGGTTTTTGCCGGAAAGAGATTCAACCAGATCTCTGCCTGTCAGCAGACCTGATACCGTGACGGTTTCCCCAAAGGTTTTATTTACGACGGAATATACCTGTATG
>WRKL01000084.1 GCA_009778115.1 Oscillospiraceae bacterium
GAGATTTGCAGCAAAGCGGGATAATTTTGAATAAGCAAGCAAAACAAAATACTCCTGCCAGAATCAGGATGAGCATTTTATATGCGGTTGCGGCAACCGTGGACGGACGTGTAGTGAACACATCAAACCTGAGCGAAAGCTGGATCGGTTATTCCACAAAATTCGGAGACGGCGCCGGAGACTTCAGTCCGCTGGCAAATCTGACAGCAACCGAAACAGCGGAAATAGGCAGAGTTATGGGTTTGCCGTTAAAATTCACGGACAAAACACCCGAAGACGGACTATCAGGTTTGACGGACGAAGAAAATTTCGGTTTTACTTATGCGATTTTAGATAATTATATTCGCTCGGGTGTGTGTGAAGACCCGGCGGCAAAGGAAAAAATAGATACACTGCGCAAACACAACAATCATAAAACACAACCTATACCGGCGTTTCGGTTTTAGCTTGCTCCCTTTCCCTTATTTCTACCCTTCGGGTTTTTCCGCTGATGGTTTTCGGGAGCGCGGAAACGAATTCCACGATCCGCGGATATTTGTAGGGAGCGGTTGCTTTTTTAACATGGTCTTGTAATTCTTTGACCAGAGCTTTATCCGGCGTATAGTTTTTCGAAAGAACAACGGTCGCTTTTACGACCTGTCCGCGTATCGGATCGGGGGCCGCGGTTATTGCGCATTCCACGACGGCGGGATGCTCCATAAGCGCACTTTCGACTTCAAAGGGACCGATTCTGTAGCCCGAGCATTTTATAACATCATCAGAACGTCCTACATACCAGAAGTAGCCCTTGCTGTCTTTCCATACAATATCGCCGGTGCGGTATATGTCCGTACCCAGAATTTTTGCGGTTGCTTGCTTGTCCTTAAAAATTTCGACAAAAAGACCGACCGGCATATACTTGTCGATGTTGCGCACCACCATTTCGCCTTCCACACCGGTGTCGCAGGAGTTCCCGTTTTCGTCAATAATATCTATGTCATACAGCGGAGCAGGTTTACCCATCGAGCCCGGGCGAGGGGTAAATCCGTCGAAGTTTGCGACCATAACCGAAGATTCGCTTTGCCCAAACCCTTCACACAGTTTAAGTCCCGTAAGTTCCCGCCAGCGGTTGTATACTTCCGGGTTGAGAGGTTCTCCGGCTGTGGTGCAATGCTTTATAAAAGAAAGATCGTAACCTGAAAGATCCTCTTGTATCATAAAACGGAACATAGTGGGCGGAGCGCAGAACGTGGCGGGTTTATATTTTTGGATCATGTCCAAAAGATCACATGGCGCAAATTTGGCCATATCGTAAGCGAACACACCCGCACCGCAGATCCACTGCCCGTATATGTTGCCCCAGCCGAACTTTGCCCATCCGGATTCTGCGGCGGTAAAATGTAATTCGTTGTCGATTACCTTCTGCCAGTATTTTGCCGTTACAATATGTCCCAGCGGATGCGTATGGTTATGTGCGATCATTTTGGGCATTCCCGTGGTTCCGCTTGTGAAGTAGGTAAGAAAAATCTCATCGTTGCGTGTGGCTGCTTCTCCTGAGGGGCGTTCGAACACATCGGGATGCTGTTCGATTTCATCTTCGAAACGCAACCAGCCGGACTTGTTTTTTTCTGTTATAATCTTGTGCAAAGAAGCCGGGGTACTGCCCAGGGCTTTTTCTATTTGTTCGATTACATATTCATCGTACATAGCGATTATAGCTTTTACATCCGCAGATTCGTTGCGGTACATTATATCCTTTGCGGTAAGCTGTGCAGATGCGGGGATCAACACCGCTCCGATTTTATGCAGGGCGACAGCGCATATCCAATATTGCCAGCGTCTGCCTAAAAACAACATGACACAATCACCCTTTTTTATTCCGAGACCCGTTAAGAAATTTGCGGTGCGGTTGCTCAGGGTTTTAATGTCGCCGAAAGTGAATCTGCGTTCGATGCCGTGATCGTCACACCATACCAGCGCGGTTTTGCCGTGACTGAGTTTTGCCCATTCGTCAACTACATCAAACCCAAAGTTAAAGTTTTCGGGTATTTTAAGCGTATAGTTTTGTTTGAAATCCTCATAGGAATCAAAACTTGCCTTTTCAAGAAATCTATCCAAAAGCATAATTATATACCACTACCGAGCTGCATAAACATCGCAGGCGTTTACGCGGATTCGGTTCCTTTCATAATGATATTTGCGCTAAACCGGTTTTGTTTTTCATTGCCGTATTTCGGTTATTACGGTGAGGAATTTTGCAAAAGTGCCGCCCACGGCTTTTTGTCCGTGGGGAATCAAAGGATTGAAATAAATACATTCACCCTGTTTGAGAACGACCTCCTCATCACCCAGTATAACCTTGACGATACCCTCGACAATATAGTTGAATTCCTGACCCGAATGTGAAACCAAAACAGGCTCCTCATCGTCGGGATCGACAGTGACCATCAACGGTTCCATAACCCGGTGCTTGAAATTAAAAGCGAGGTCTTCGAAATGATAACCGGGGTACCGTTCAATTCCGACCCCTCTTCCCTCCTTTACCGCGCAATAATTTTCCAGCTTGGGGGATTTTCCGGTAAGTATTTCGGTCATGTTCAAACCGTAGATGTTTGCGAGTTCGTACAGTGCACTGATCGGTATGTTTTTTCCGTTTTGTTCGTACTCAAGATACAGTGCCAAGTCAATGTTAAGCTTTGCGGCGA
>WRKL01000085.1 GCA_009778115.1 Oscillospiraceae bacterium
TTTGTAGCTGTCGGGTACGGGCTGTTCACCGGAGCGGTGGGTTTGCACTACGGCTTGGAAAAAATAGGCGCAGCCGTTCTCCCCGCATCCAGCGGCAACAGCGAAAGACAACTGCTTATGATGCACGATTTCGGCGTAACAGGATTGGTTTCCACACCGACATATGCTATGTACCTTACCGAATACGCTAACGATAATAATATTGATTTGTCGATAATGACGTTAAAGAACGGTTTTTTCGGTTCGGAGGGCTGTTCGGTGGAAATGCGGGGTAAGATAGAAAAAAACTTTGGACTTTTCGCTACCGACAACTACGGTATGAGCGAACTCATGGGTCCCGGGTTGTCCGGCGAATGCAGAGAACGCGAAGGTATGCATATTTGCGAAGATCATTTTCTCGGCGAAGCAATCAACAGCGAAACCGGCGAGGTTTTGGAAGTCGGAGAAACCGGTGAGGCGGTTTTTACTACTTTACAACGTGAAAGCTTCCCTATGCTGCGCTACCGAACCCGTGATATAACAAAATTTAATTCAGATATATGCCGGTGCGGGCGTACTTCGATGCGTATGGATAAAATCAAGGGCCGTGTTGATGATATGCTGAAAATAAAAGGTGTCAACGTATTCCCGTCTCAGATAGAAAGTGTACTTATGAATATCCCGCACATAGGCGGTCATTATCTGCTGGTGGTAACGCGTGAAAATTATATGGATAATTTAGAAGTAAAAGTAGAGCTTGCGGACGGTTCAATTTTGGATAGTTATACGGAATTAAACAATCTTTTGATCAGGGTAAAATCCAAACTAAGCTCCGCACTGGGGCTTGAGGCAAAGGTTACATTGGTAGAACCCAAAACACTTGAAAGATTTCAAGGCAAAGCAAAAAGGATATTGGACTTAAGATAAAACCCGTTAATTACAAAAACACATCCGTCAGGCTTAAAAAGCGGAAATTATAAAAAATGATAAAGGAAAGGATATATGATTTGAAAGAATTAATGTTAGGGAATGAAGCGGTAGCACGCGGAATATATGAAGCGGGAGCGACGGTAGTTTCAAGCTATCCCGGAACCCCAAGCACCGAAATTACCGCGTACGCTGCGGAATATGACGAAATTTACGCCGAATGGGCGGTAAACGAAAAAGTTTCGTGCGAAGTAGCGCTTGGTGCGAGTTTTGGCGGTGCGCGGGCTTTCTGCGGTATGAAACACGTTGGGCTGAACGTTGCGGCGGATCCGATCTTTACCGCTTCTTACACCGGGGTCAACGGCGGTCTGTGTGTCGCTGTGGCAGACGACCCGGGAATGCATTCATCGCAAAATGAACAGGATTCCCGCCATTACGCTATCGCCGCCAAGCTGCCGATGCTGGAGCCGTCCTGTGCGCAGGAATGTATTGACTTCACCAAGCTGTGTTTTGAAATAAGCGAAAAGTATGACACCCCCGCAATGTTGAGATTATCAACGAGGATATCCCATTCCCGCGGGGTCGTGGAACCCTGCGAACGCACCGATTATAAAAAGAAAGAATATAAAAAAGACCCACAAAAATATGTAATGATGCCCTTGATGGCAAGAAAAAGGCATATCGCCGTAGAGCAGCGTATGCGTGATTTGGAAAAATATGCGGAAATTTGCGGAATAAATAGGATTATCAAAAGCGAAAACAGCGGGGCGGACCGAATCGGCGTTATAGCATCGGGTACATCCTATGTTTACGCCCATGAAGCATTGGGCGATACCGCCAGCTACCTAAAATTGGGTATGATAAATCCGCTGCCCGTAGAATTGATCAAAAAATTTGCTGCTGCGGTAGACACACTTTATGTTATCGAAGAACTTGACCCCGTAATCGAAAACCATTGCAAAGCAAATGGAATAAAGGTTATCGGCAAGGAACTTTTTTCGTTGGTAGGCGAATTGAACCAAGTCATAATAAAAGAAAAAATATCAGGTGAAAAACCAGAATATATATCTTTCGAAGAAGATATTCCCCAAAGACCTCCTGTGATGTGCGCCGGTTGTTCACACAGAGGATTGTTTACCGCACTTAAAAAATTAAAAGTGTTTATTTCGGGCGATATCGGATGTTATACGCTCGCAGCCGCCCCTCCCCTATCTACAATGGATACTTGTGTTTGCATGGGTGCTTCGGTATCCGGACTGCACGGATTCAATTTAGCGCAGGGAAAAGAATTATCCAAAAAATCCGTCGCCGTATTGGGCGACAGCACTTTCATCCATTCGGGAATCACGGGGCTTATAAACATAGCTTATAACATGACGGATTCCAAGGTAATTATTTTGGATAATACCACTACCGGCATGACAGGTCATCAGCACAACCCGGTTACCGGCTGCACCCTAAAAAACAAACCCGCTCCTGTCACCGATATTGAAATGCTGGCGCGGGCGATAGGAATAAAAAACATTGCCGTCGTTGATCCTTACGACATCACAAATACATATGAAGTGTTAAAAGAAGAACTGGAAAAAGACGGACCCGGGCTTATTATTTCAAGACGACCCTGCGCTCTGCTCAAAACCGCACAAGCACAGCAGCCTTTGACAATAAACAGCGATGAGTGCAAAAAATGCGGCGTATGTCTGACTATATGCTGTCCCGCTATTTCACGCGAAAAAAACTCTTTTGTAATAAAC
>WRKL01000086.1 GCA_009778115.1 Oscillospiraceae bacterium
ATGTCGTCTCACCGGCCAGTTTCCATTCATGAAGTCCGCGAACAGATACGCCAAGCAGATCAAAGTAATTATCTGTAACATCAAGGCCGCCAAACGAGGCGTTTTGCCTGGGCGCCATAATTATCCATGTGGAAGAAAATCCCTGACTGCCATACATTTCCTGCATATGGGGCGTGTAAGCGGCCAGATCAGTGAAAACATCCTTTCTTTCTTTAAGTTCAAAATAAAGCGACGCGGGCACATCGTTCAGCCGCGGTTTTCCGTCGCTGTCGTACCCGACTTGCCCCATAAACGTGTATGGATATCCGATGGTTACCAGTTGCCCGGCGTCTTTGAACGGAATCGAAAATGCGGAGCAGCCATACCCCACCGCGAACATTGCCGTCGTCAAAGTCAGACCGACGGCTAAAATCAGCACAGTGCTGATCTGTTTTAACGAAAATGCCCTGCGGCATGCTTCAATGATTTCTACATTCATATATCATACCACCGAAATTTTAGGTGTTGTTCCGCGCCAATATTGTTTAGACATAAATCCCCGTAGGGGCGCGATTTATCGCGCCCCTAGAGTTTATACATTTTATGTCAACGTAGCATGTTTTCCAAACAAGCGCCGTAGGCGCTTAATGTGAATAACCGTCGGTGGAGCAGGACGCGATTTATCGCGTCTGCGGAACCGGCGGCATGGAACAATAGCGATCCCAGCTCTGCAAGAGCTGAATAATTGCATAATTCAGCTCTTGCAGAGCTGGGATTTTGGAACGTCCGCTCCCGCCGGTTTCGCGCTTCGCGCTCCACCGACGGTTACTCACATTATGTCCCTGCGGGACATTTGAACACGGGTTATCACCCGTTTTAAATGTATAAATTCCAGGCTGCGGCCTTTCAGGCCGGACTCCAAACGACTCTCCGCATTTACGGGATGTTATGGCAATTTATATCTCCTGTTGCGGTTGCTTCCATCGGCAATGAGCGCGCCCTCTTCTACCAGTTCAAGCAGCAATTTTCTTATTCGTTAATACGGTACGAATAAGCAAAAACGAACCGGAAAATCCCGCACTTCCGGACTGGCGCAAGCCTGTTTACCTGATTCATCAAATCAAAAAAACGCTACAATTCTACAAAATCCCTGTGTATAATCAAGTCTTGTGTTGGTCAGCGGCGGCGTTTGAGCGGTTCAGGAACCGAAAAAGTTGACATAAGGGTTATTATTATCAGAAGTTGTTGTACGGAAGGACGGGACGGAAAAAGCAGCTTATTTTTCCTATCCGTAAGCAGCACAGCAAGACCGGATTACACCGGAGTATGGCTCTCGATAGCAACGATTGTGGCGGGGTTTATAATCCAAGCTTTTTTAACTTTACCCCAACAGCAAATACTCTGGCTTGTGGTCGGGATTTTGGTGCTAGTCCTTAGCCCGATATTTTTCTTAATACTGCTTGTGGGGATGGTGATTTTTGCGCTTATAGCTATGAGTTTCTAAAAAAGCAGCTAAATTTATGATAAAATAAGCAAAGAATTAATATTATGAACTCACAGGGGTGTTGAGAATGAGCAAACAGTCGCCATTTACCATAACAGCTAAAATAACCAATCTTGTTGCTTAAATCGCTGAAAAAATCGGTAAAATTCAAGGCTCTGGCGAGTACAGTCGCAACTTGCATTTGCGGAAAATAAACCGTATTCGCTCAATTCAATCATCTACAGCCATTGAGGGCAACACGCTTTCACTCGAACAAATTACTGATGTTATTAATGGGAAGAAAATTATCGGCAACCCTCGTGAAATAAAAGAAGTGCAAAACGCCTATGAAACTTACGAAAATATGCTCAAATTCAACCCGTTTGATGTTCAGGATTTTTTAAGTGCACACAAACTAATGACCGCTGATTTAATTGAACAGGCGGGTAAATTCCGTTCAGGGAATGTCGGAGTATTTTCAGGCGAGCAGGTTGTTCATGTCGGTGCGAACCCGAAGTTTGTACCGAACCTTGTAAAAGAACTGTTTGATTGGGCTGTAAAATCTGAGGTGCATCCCCTTATCAAAAGTTCGGTTGTGCATTTTGAAATCGAATTTATCCACCCGTTTTCAGACGGGAATGGTCGAATGGGAAGGCTTTGGCAAACACTTGTGTTAAGCCAGTGGCACGAAATCTTTGCGTGGATTCCGACTGAAACGCTTGTGCATGAACATCAACAAAGATACTATGATGTTTTGGGCAACGCTGAAAAAACCGCTGATTCTACTGAGTTTATCGAATTTATGCTCGATATTATCTTGCAAACCTTGAACGAGTTACCCATAAACAAAATTACCGATATATTTCCCGATATAATTACCGATAAATTAAAAAAGACGGAGTTGGAATTTTTGAAAAGTATTGTCGGTTTCATTCAAAACAATGGCTCTATCGACAATCACCGTGCGCAACTCTTAACCAACAAATCAGCAGAGAGTGTGAAAAAATACTTTGCTACCTTAACTGAGGTAGGAATTTTGGAAGCTACCGGCACAAATAAGGGCAGAAAGTATAAATTGAGGGATGAATAAAGGCTTTACGTTAATACGGTACGAATAAGCAAAACCGGTAAAGCCTGCACTCCCGGACTGGCGT
>WRKL01000087.1 GCA_009778115.1 Oscillospiraceae bacterium
ATTGCAAGGGATTTACCCATACGCGAGGGCGTATAACCGACCCCCACTACAGCGTTTGGAATAAGGGATGCCATGCCTGCTCCGATTTTTACGCATAATTCGGGAGTGATGCTTAGGTTAGCTTCGCCGCAAATTCCGTCTTCGCCGCACATCGTTTCCGGTGTTTCGCCGTATTGGAGATTTTCGGTCAGCATGATACCGTTCGGCACGGTTTTACCCGGCCAAACCCTAACACCGCTAGCTACCGATGCATCCGCGCCAAGCACAGAGTTTGTTCCCAGCACACCGCCTTCGAACACCCCGGAATTTTTCAATAGCCGTGAATTTTTGCAAACAATAGCATCGGTACAGCGTACATTATCCGAAACATTAACACAATCCATCAACATACTTGCACGAATCCTGCATTCGGCTCCGATAACACTGTTATCGCCTATAACCGAACCTGCCCGAATTTTTGTACCTGAACCGATAGTTACGTTTTTGCCGATATAAGCAGGAGCGGAAACAAAAAAATCACCGCAGATACCGTCATCACCCCAATATATCCCGTTTTTCATCACGCCGTCAATTTTGCACTTTACCTTATGGGCAAGCATATCCCGCTGACATTGAAGCAAGGTCTTGAAATCGCCGATATCACACCAGTAACCATCGTCTTCATACGCATATAAAGAGCGGTTTATTTCGAGCAGCTTGGGAAAAACGTGTTGTGCGAAATCCACTTTTTTCTTGTCCTCAATACAATCCAAAACCTTTGGAGATAAAATATAAATCCCGGTGTTCGCAAGGTTCGTTATGCAATTTGCGATAGACGGTTTTTCCAAAAAACCGGTAATCCTTCCGCCGCCGTCTGTGTTCACCAAACCGTATTCGCGCGGATCGCTAACCCTTTTTACGATTAATGTCGCTTCCGCACCTTTGCTTCGGTGGAAATTAATAGCGGCAGTAAGGTCAAAGTCGCACATTGCATCTCCGCTTATTACAACAAAATCATCCTCAAATCCTCTTGCGGCTTTTTTCACCGAACCTGCTGTCCCCAAAGGCGTGTCTTCGAAAGAATGAGCAATCTCGATGTCTGTGTATTCCTTTTTTTCGAAATGTGAAACTATGTTGCTGCCGAGGTACATCAATGTCATAACAGCTTTTTCGCAGGAGTGTTTACGCAAGAGGTCAATTATATATTCGAGTACCGGTTTACCGCATAAAGGGATCAGAGGTTTAGGTATGTCACAGGTAAGAGGGCGCAGCCGCGATCCTTCCCCGCCCGCCATTATAACAGCGTTCATAATTAATTATATCTCCTTGTTTTGATAGGTTGTTTATCAATAAACTAATCCCGGTGTGTTTGACTAAAAACAGGCGACTATCATTATTATGAACATTTTTTTTGTAAAAATGCTTAACAAGGAACAAAATATAAGGCAGCAATCGTTTCATTGATTCCTTCAGAAAGCTCGTGCTCCCATAAAAATTCACATTTAATGTTTAGAAAACATTCTTTGATCCGCGGCGCGTTGACCTTCACAGCTTTTTCCACAGATGGAATTATTGAATGATACTAATCCCATTTTAAAAACCGTTGAAAACGAGTGAGTAGTTTTTCAAGAAAAACGAATAACGAACGAAGTTTGAAACGATGATTTTAATGTGGGATTAGTATGAATCCCCTCGCCGTTGCCGCTGCCCATTGAAAATCCGGCTTCGCATAAAGCATAAAGCTGTAACGAAATCATTGTAATTTTTTATCATTTTGGTTTATCCTTTGCTTTTTATTGGACACCGAATCACCGTTTTCAGCTTATCCGGTGCAGTCTTGCGCGAGTCGTTCAGGTAGATTTCATGGTGACGGCGGTTATCGCTAATATCGCTGACATATCCATTATCGGAGATAAACTCCATGATTGCGGCGTTTGTGCGCGGTTCATCATCATACGAGCCTATATGTAGTGCCTGAACGCAAAGCCCCTCTGTGAATTTTTCGAGCCGTGCTTTAGATGTGTCAAGTTGCGGTTTTTTCTTGGCAAGAGTGGTTTTTGCCGCTTCAAAAACATCAGCGGTTACAAACTCCGGCTGCCGAATCATCGCAGTCCAACAGTATTTGCATTTGTCCTTGTACCATTCTTCCGAGCCGTCACTCAACCACCACAAGCCTTCAAGCGGCGGCACAACGTACTCCAAGATGGATTTGTTGCTCATTTTGATGGCGTAGGAAAGCCCGTAAAGTATTTCGACGGCGGATTTATATTCCTCGCTTGTATTCGGGTTGCCTGTGCCGTCCACCATGATGAACACCATCTCCGGCACGTCAATGACAGCCGGAGTGGTTTTGGGGTGGTAGAGTTCTTTTTGGGTTTTCTTGAAATCAATCGGCATTTTTGCACTTCCCATCATTTCGCTTCTTCGCGCTTACTATCCGAATATGTAAATCCGGATTTTCGGCGTTCGTCCTGCATTTTTCCCCATGCTTCCACGCCTTGTTCCCGAAACAGGTCGTTATCTTGTT